>JAGOCY010000191.1 GCA_017998495.1 Corallincola sp. | reverse complement strand
CGCGGCGCTGGGGGTAATCTCGGCGCAACCGATCAAAGCCGGCAGCATCCAGCCCCGACTGGCGCATGCGCGTGTCGTCGGCCAACGGCTGGTAGACCGCGTGCACCAGCTGGCCCAGCTGGGCCCAGTCCGGTACCGCGGCCAGCTGCAGCTGGCTAAGCTGGGGCGGCGGCAGCAGGCTGGCCAGCGCTGGCGGCGCCGGCAACTGCAACAAGGCAGACACCCGCTCGGCCAGCATCCAGCTACCGCGGGCCTTGCCCTCCAGCGAATAGCCGGCGATATGGGGGGTGGCGATCAGGGCGCGGGCCACCAGCGGCGGCAGGGGTTCGGGCTCGCCCTCCCACACATCGAGGATCACATCGACATCGGGACGCTGGTGCAGCAAACCCAGCAGCGCGTGATTATCCACCACCTCACCACGGCAGGCGTTGATCAGCAGGGCGCCGGGGCGCAGCCGCGCCAGCCGCGTGCCATTGAGCAGATGGTGAGTGGTATCAGGGCCGCTGCGCAGCAGCGGCACATGCAGACTGATCACGTCACAGTGGTCGATCAGGGTGTCGATATCGACAAAATCATTCAGCCCTTCGCGGCGTTGGCGGGGTGGATCGCAACAGACCACCTCAACCCCCAGCGCCCGTAACCGGTTCACCAGCCGGCCACCACACTGGCCGACACCAACCACGCCATAGCGCAGCTGCTGCAGCTCACGGCCGCTGCGCTGGGCGGCATAAAACAGGCTGGCGATAACGTAATCCACCACTGCCGGCGCGTTGCAGCCGGGGGCATTGGCAAAGGGGGTGGCGCGTTCGGCCAGTAACGACTGGTCGATATGGTCACAGCCGATGGTAGCTGAGCCGACAAACTTGAGCTGACGGGCAGAGGCCAGCAGCGCAGCATCAACCCGGGTCACCGAGCGCACCAGCAACAGATCGGCGCTGGCCACATCAGCGGCACTGATCGCCCGCCCCGGGCGGGTGGTGATCTCGCCCCAGCCACCGAACAGCTCGGTCACATAGGGCATGTTTTCGTCAGCCAGAATGCGCATCGCCAGCCCTTGAGGAAAATGGGGATGAAATGGTGCGACTGCCCTGCCCCGATGTAAAGCGCCGGCAGCCGCTGCGTGCAGCAACAAAAAGGGCGAGGCATGTGGCCTCGCCCTTGTCTTGGTCAGCCGTGGTTATTTGTAACGACGGAACACCAGGGTGGCGTTGGTGCCGCCAAAGCCAAAGCTGTTGGACATCACGGTGTTGAGCTGGGCTTCACGCAGCTCGGTAACAATGGGCAGCCCCACCGCTTCCGGGTCGAGGGTTTCGACGTTGATCGAGGGGGCGATAAAGCCCTGCTCCATCATCAGCAGCGAGTAGATCGCCTCATGCACGCCGGCAGCGCCCAGCGCGTGGCCGGTCATCGCCTTGGTGGCGCTAATTGGCGGGGCTTTGTCGCCGAACACTTCGCGGATGGCGCCCAGCTCCTTGACGTCACCCACCGGGGTGCTGGTACCGTGCGGGTTGAGGTAGTCGATCGGGGTATCGACGGTGGCCAGCGCCTGCTGCATGCAGCGCACCGCACCTTCACCGCTCGGCGCCACCATGTCATAACCATCGGAGGTAGCGCCATAGCCTACGATCTCGGCGTAGATCTTGGCGCCGCGAGCGAGGGCATGCTCCAGCTCTTCCACCACCAGCATGCCGCCACCACCGGAGATGACAAAGCCATCACGGTCAGCGTCGTAAGTGCGCGAGGCGCGCTCCGGGGTGTCGTTGTATTTGCTGGACAGGGCGCCCATGGCGTCGAACTGCATGGCCAGAGTCCAGTGCACCTCTTCACCGCCACCGGCAAACACCACATCCTGTTTGCCGAGCTGGATCAGCTCCCAGGCGTGGCCGATGCAGTGAGCCGAGGTAGCACAGGCCGAACTCATGGTGTAGTTGACCCCTTTGATGGCAAAAGGAGTGGCCAGACAGGCGGAGGTGGTGCTCGACATGGTGCGCGGCACCATGTACGGGCCAATGCGCTTCACCCCTTTTTCGCGCAGGATATCGGCCGCTTCAACCTGATTCTTGCTGCTGGCACCGCCAGAGCCGACCACCAGGCCGGTGCGCGGATTGGAGACCTGCTCGGGGCTGAGGCCGGCGTCTTCAATCGCCTGCTGCATCGACAGATAGGCATAGGCCGCCGCATCGCCCATAAAGCGGGCCTGCTTGCGATCGATAAGGGCCATGGCGTCCAGTTTGATGTCGCCCCATACCTGGCTGCGCAGACCCATGTCGACGAAGCTCTGGGCACGGGTGATACCGCTCTGACCGTGACGCAGCGCTGCCGCAACCTCTTGAGCGTTGTTACCGATGGAGGAAACAATACCGAGGCCCGTGATCACCGCTCGTTTCATGAAGATAATTCCTGGCTGTTGGAAAGACGGCGGGAGTTTAGCATACACGTGTACGCTGACAGGTCAGCTTTCCTGCCCTTTTTCATCCCTTTTTGCCGTAGAGGCCACAGTTGACCCAGCATCGCCCCTTGCCTGCCGCCATCATCCCCGCCCAGTTGCAGTGGCGCGACGCGCGCACGCCGCTGGCCAGCACCTTTGATGATGTCTACTTCTCCTGCGATGACGGGCTGGCCGAGAGCCGCTATGTGTTTATCGCCGCCAACGGCCTGCCCGAGCGCTGGGCCAGTCACCCACGGCCGCTGTTTGTGGTGGCCGAAACCGGCTTTGGCACCGGCCTTAACTTTCTCGCCCTGTGGCAGAGCTGGCGTCAGGCCCGCGCCAGCGGCGTGGCAGTGCCACGGCTGCATTTCATCTCGGTGGAAAAGCACCCGCTGCGCCCCGCCGACCACCAGCAGGCGCTGGCCGCCTGGCCCGAACTGCAGCCGCTGAGCGAACAGTTGCTGGCCGCCCTGCCCCTGGCCAGCCCCGGCCTGCATCGCCGCAGCTTTGAAGATGGCCAGCTGCAGCTCGATCTCTGGTATGGCGATCTCTTTGACTTTATCGACCAGAGCGCCCCATTCCGGGCTGACGCCTGGTTCCTCGATGGCTTCGCCCCGGCCCGTAACCCCGAGATGTGGCAGCCACGGCTGTTTGCCTGGATGGCAGCCAACAGCGGCGCTAACACCACAGTGGCGACTTTTACCGCCGTCGGCCAGATCCGCCGCGATCTGCAGGCCGCCGGCTTTGCCATGGCCAAAGTAGCTGGCTTCGGCCGCAAACGGGAGATGCTGGTTGGCCAGTTTCAGGGCAGCGCCAGCCCCGAGCGCCCACAGCCACAGCGCATCGCTGTTATCGGTGGCGGCATCGCCGGGGCCAGCCTGTGCCATGCCCTCGCCCGCCGTGGCTGCACGGTAGAGTTGCTCTATGCCGATGACGAGCCCGCCGCTGGCGCCTCCGGCAACCGTCAGGGGGCGCTCTACCCGCTGCTCCATGGCCAGTTCGACGCCATGAGCCAGCTCTATGTCAGCGCCTTTGGCCATGCCCGCCAGCAACTACAGCAGCTGACCGAGCGCCAGCCCTTTGCCCATAACTGGTGCGGGCTGCTGCAGCTGGCCGACAGCCCGGCCGCTGCCCGCAAGCTGGCCACTATTGCCGCCAACCCCTGTTATCCGGCGGAACTGCTGGAGGCGGTTGATGGTGAACAGGCAAGCAGGCTGGCCGGCGTGCCGCTGCCGCTGGCCGGTATTCATCTGCCCTTGGCCGGCTGGGTCAGCCCGCGCGAACTGGTCCATGCCCTGCTCGCCGACGCCGCCCGCCTTGCTGCCATCAACCACCACCCCCACACCTCAGTCACCACGCTGGTGCACTCGGCCGATGGCTGGCAGATCCACGCCGCTGATGGGCGCCAGCTGCAGGTGGATGCCGTGATCCTGGCCACTGGCGCCGGGGCGCTGCCCACACCGCTGGCCCTGCCGCTGGGGCGGGTACGGGGGCAGGTCAGTTATCCGCTGGCCAGCGACGCCTCGCTGCGCCTGACCAAGGTGCTCTGTCACAAGGGTTATCTGAGCCCCACGCTGGCCGGCCGCCACGCCATGGGCGCCAGCTTTGTCCGCCAGTTTGCCGATCTCGACTACTCACCAGCCGAGCAGCAGGGCAACCTGCAGCAGCAGCTCGAGGTGCTGGGGCCTCAGCCCTGGTTGACCACCCTGGGGCTGGATCAGGCGGCGCGGGTCAGTGTGCGCGCCAGTGTCGCCGACCATCTGCCGGTGGCCGGGCTGGCGGATGAGGGCGTGGGCATGGTGCTGGCCCTCGGCTCGCGCGGGCTGACCTCGGCGCCGCTGTTGGCCGAACTGGTGGTGGCCCAGCTGCTCGGCGAGCCCGCCCCCCTGCCCCAGCCACTGCTGGACGCTCTGGCGCCACAACGGCTAACCGCCAGCCGCTATTTAACCT
>JAGOCY010000190.1 GCA_017998495.1 Corallincola sp. | reverse complement strand
ATGCGGATGATCTGGGCCAGCAGGGTCTGGCCGCCCACCGCCGTGGCCCGCACCGTCAGCGCGCCCAGCTGGTTGACGGTGCCGCCGACCACGCTGCTGCCCGCCGCCTTGGCAACGGCCAGCGGTTCGCCACTGATCATCGACTCATCGACAAAGCTGCGCCCCTCGATCACCTCGCCATCCACCGGCAGACGTTCGCCGGGGCGCACCTCCAGCTCATCGCCCAGCGCCACCGCATCAACCGCGATATCCACCACGCCGCCATCGCGCCGCAGGTGAGCGACCTTGGGCTGCAGCCCCACCAGCCGCTGGATCGCCGCCGAGGTGCGGCCCTTGGCCCGCGCCTCCAGCAGCCGCCCAAGCAGAATGAGGACCACGATCACCGCCGCCGCCTCAAAGTAGACATTCACCGTGCCGGCCGGCAGCAGCGCGGGGGCCAGGGTGGCCACCAGCGAATAGCCAAAGGCCGCCGCCGTGCCGACCGCCACCAGCGAGTTCATATCGGGCGCGCCGCGCAGCAACGCCGGCAGCCCATGGCGATAGAAGCGCCGCCCCGGCAACGCCAGCACCAGCGCGGTCAGCAGCAACTGCAGATACCAGCTGAACTGCAGGCCGATAGTGGCCATCAGCCAGTGATGCCATGCCGGGATCAGGTGCGACCCCATCTCCACCACCACCACCGGCAGGGTCAGCAGGCCGGCCAGCAGCAGATCGCGTTTCAGTTCGGCCCGCTCGCCCTCCTTGCGCGCAGCGGCATCGGCATCGCCACCAGCGCGGCTGGCGCCATCGATCAGGCGGGCCTGATAGCCGAGCCCCTCAATGGCCGCCACCAGCGCCGGGGCGGTGGCCGTGCCGCTGACGGTGGCCCGCTCGCTGGCCAGATTGACGCTGGCCGCCGTCACCCCGGCCACCGCCAGCAGCGCCCGCTCCACCCGGCCAACGCAGCTGGCACAGCTCATACCGCTGACGGCCAGCTCGATGGTGGCAGCGGGGACGCGATAACCAAGCTGCTCCACCGCCGCCACCAGCCGCTGCCGCTCGACCGGCGCGGCCAGCTGGATCTCCGCCCGCTCCGTGGCCAGATTGACGGCAACGCTGCTCACCCCGTCGACCTTCAGCAGCGCCGCCTCGACGCGGCCGACACAGCTGGCGCAACTCATGCCGACAATGGGCAGGCTGACCGTGGTACTGCTGCCCTCTGCAGCAGCAAGGTGTGGTGACTTCATGGCTGGTTTCCTCTGGTTGAGTTCCGACACCCGACTAGTCTGGACCTTACCATCGTAGGAAGGTCAAGGGCGGCTGGCAGCGTATTTTTCAGCCAGAGAGAGCCGAGCGCACAACGCCAGCTCAGACAGCTCAGGCGCTCTCGAAGTAGTCGCTATCGAGCGGCTTGATCGGCTGCGTTCATCGCGCCGCGCAATTGAGTGGCGATGACCCAAAGGCTCTTGCCCAGTTGCGTCTGATCGCCTTCCATCATGGCTTTGGCCGCTGCTTCAAGGTGGCTTCCAGCGCCTGCAGTTCGGCCTCGTCTTGCGCATCGGCCAGACGGGCTTCTTGCTGTTTGCGCCGCTGGTCATAGTCGAGGTAGAGGGCGGTGGTGGCCTGCTCCATCTGTGCGTGGCTGACCTTGCCCGCATGGCTAAGTAACGGAAAGCCGTTGCTGCTGATGATCTGAGCCACATTCTGGCGCCAAAAGCTCATGGCAATCGCCTCGCGGCGCTTGGTGCGCAGCTCGGCCGTTTCCAGAAAGATAACCACCAGCCGGTTCAAGGTGTCGATCTCATCGGCGTTGAGATAATTCTTGGCGATCAGGATGTCCTGCTTGCGCGCCTTGTCGCCCTGCCAGTGCAGCAAGCCGAAGTGGACGTCGTCGGGGTTAGCGCGGGCCATGATCAGCTCAGCCGCCGTCTGCTCGGTTACGGCGTAGAGCAGCAGATTCTGCACCGTGGCGAAAAAGATCTGGGTGGCCTGATCGCTCTTGTCGTAGTCGACGCTCAAGGCGAACAGGTCGCGCACTTTCTGGTAGAAGCGCTTCTCGGAGGCGCGGATATCGCGGATGCGTTCAAGCATCTCGTCGAAATAGTCAGGGCGGCCATCCGGGTTCTTCAGGCGCTCATCGTCGAGTACAAAGCCTTTGAGCAGGTACTCCTTAAGCACCGTGCTGGCCCAGCGGCGGAACTGCACACCACGCGGCGAGCGCACCCGGTAACCCACAGCCAGAATGGCATCGAGGTTGTAGATCTGCGTCCGATACCGCTTACCGTCGGCGGCAGTCGTCAAGGATTCCTTGACAACTGAATCCTCGCTCAACTCCCCGTCTTTAAAGAGATTCTTCAGGTGCAGCGAGATGTTCTGCTTGGTGGCGTCAAACAGCTCCGCCATCTCCAGCTGCGTCAGCCACACCGTCTGCTGCTCAGCCCGCAGCTTGATCTGGCTGCGCCCGTCTTCGGTGGTGTAAAGGATCAGTTCGCTCATGCTGTGCCGCCCAAACGTGCTGGACCAAAAGGCCGGCCATCGGCCAGAAACTGCAGCAGCGGCAGCATCAGGGTCTGGTAATCAGGGATGGGCATGGGGGGTCCTTGCTCCTATCGCATCAAGCATGAGTTGTTACCTGAAAGCGTCTGCAGCTTTGCGGCGAAGGCCGCTCGGGCGCTGTGGTCTCCGGCGCAGTCGCCCGCCGCCACAGCGAATGGCAGCGTTCCAGGAACTCCAGGCCACCATTTAACCAATCAAACATCGCTCACCTTTGCATCCGGGTTGCCGCATCGGTTAAGGCTGAACCTTGGATAGCGGCAGTGCGGCGGCCACATCGCGGAACGCGGCCAAGGCAGCTTCCAAGTGGTCGATGATCTCCTGCTGCAGCACGTCGGGTGGGGGCAGCTGATCAAGGTTGTCGAGGCTGTCGTCCTTCAGCCAGAAGATATCCAGGCTGGTTTTGTCACGAGCTACCAGCTCCTGATAGCTGAAGAATTTAAAGCGCTCCGTCTCTTGCCGCTGATGGCGGTTATCGGGGTTGTAGCACGCGATGAAGTCCTGCAGATCATCCAGCCTGAGCGGCCGCGTCTTGAGCGTGAAATGCTTGTTGGTGCGCAGGTCGTAAAACCACACCCCTTGGCTATGAGTGCGGCCATCTTTGGGCGCGTTATCAAAGAACACGACATTGGCCTTTACCCCTTGCGCATAAAAGATGCCGGTGGGCAGGCGCAAAATGGTGTGCACATCGCAGGTTTTCAGCAGATTCTTGCGGATCTTTTCGCCGGCGCCGCCCTCAAACAACACGTTATCGGGCAGCACCACCGCCGCTTTGCCGTCCACTTTCAGCATGCTGACGATATGCTGCAAAAAGTTAAGCTGCTTGTTTGAGGTGGTTTCCCAGAAATCCTGGCGCTGATAAACCAGCGCTTCTTTGTCTTCATCACCCTCAGCATTGGTGAAGGTCATGCTGCTCTTTTTGCCAAAAGGCGGGTTGGCCAGCACATAGTCCACGCGCCGCTTGGGCTCGGCGATCAGCGCATCAGCGCGCTCAACGGTGGGATCGCCAAACAGCTCGCCGATATTGTGCAGGAACAGGTTCATCAGGCACATACGGTGAGTGGCCGGCACAATCTCATTGCCAAAGAAGGTGGCATCGCGCAGAAACTCCTTCTGCCGCCGATCAAGATTGGCCCCTGGCCGCGTCAGCCAGTTGTAAGCGCCAAGGAAAAAGCCCCCGGTGCCACACGCCGGGTCGCCAATGGTTTTCAGTGGTTCCGGTCGGATACAGGCAACCATGGCATCAATCAAGGCACGCGGGGTGAAGTACTGGCCGGCCCCGCTTTTGGTGTCTTCAGCGTTTTTTTGCAGCAAACCTTCGTAGAGGTCGCCTTTGGTGTCGGCACCCAGGCTGATCCAGTTCTCGGCGTCGATCATCTGCACCAGCCGGGCCAGCTTGGCCGGGTCCTGGATCTTGTTCTGGGCCTTGAAGAAGATGGCACCAAGCATGCCGCTCTCGCCATCCAGCTTGTGCAGAATCGCCAGATAGTGGGCCTCTAACGGCTCGCCGGTTTTGCTGCGCAGGCTGGCCCAGTCATAGCCCTTGGGGATCTGAGTGTCGCGGTTGTAGGGCTCCTGGGCGTACTCATGGGCCAGCTTGAGAAACAGCAGGAAGGTTAACTGCTCCAGATAGTCGCCATAGCCCACGCCGTCATCGCGCAGGGTGTTACAGAAGTTCCAGATCTTTTGAACGAGGGTGGAGGTGTTCATGGTTTATTCGTTTTCAGATGTAGCGGCGGTATAAGCCTGCCGTGGGTCGCTATTGGCAGCAAATGCCGCGCGCAAAAGTCCTGCTCTCACCATCGGCGTTAGTGTGCGTTTGCGCAGATCGTCGGGATCGCGATTCAGCACATGGGCCAACACG
>JAGOCY010000189.1 GCA_017998495.1 Corallincola sp. | reverse complement strand
GGCCGAGCCTGGCCTCTATATCGGCGAGGCGCGTTTCCGCCAGAACCTGGTGCCGTTTTGTGTGGTGTTTGCTCTGCTCGACTTTGCGTTTGAACAGCTGGGGGTCAGCCAATTGACGGCCCGGGTGTTTGCCCATAACAGCGCCGCGCGGCGTTTCAATGCCAGCTGTGGCTACCGGCCGCTGGGGCCGGAAGGCGATGGGCTAAATTGCTATCAACTGACCGCCGCTGACTACTATGCGGCGCGCGATCATTACTCCCGTTTTATCAGGTACTGACGATGAAAAAATCCCTTATCCAGATATTTGCCGATGCGCTGGCGATCGCGCCCGAGCTGGTGACTGATGATTTGACTTACCAGAGCATTCCGCAGTGGGACTCGGTGGCCCATATGACACTGATAGCCAGTCTGGAGGATGAGTACGAGATCATGCTCGACACCGATGACATCATCGACATGAGCTCGGTACTCAAGGCGCGACAGATCCTGGCCAAGTACGGGGTCGAGGCCTGATGGGGCTGCTCAGCGGCAAGACGGTGCTGGTCACCGGCGCCGGCCGCGGGATTGGCCGCGCCATCGCCGAGCGCTTTGCCGCCGAGGGCGCCACGCTGTTTCTGGCGGTACGCCATCTGGAACAGGGACAAGCACTGGCCGCCGAATTGCAGGCGACACACAGCATTACCTGTCACGCCTTCCGTTGCGATGTCGCCGATGCCGGTGCGGTCAAGACGCTGTTCCGCGAGCTGTTTAGCCACAGTAAAACCCTGGATGTGCTGGTGAACAACGCCGGCGTGCTGGAGGAGGGGCTGCTGGGAATGGTGACCCAGGCCCAGCTGGAGCGCACCTTTGCCGCCAATAGCCACAGCGTGCTCTATTGCAGCCAGTATGCGGCGCGCATGATGCAGCGCGCCGGTGGCGGCAGCATCATTAACCTCACGTCGCTGATTGGGTGTGTCGGTGCCGCCGGGCTCAGCGTCTATGCCGGCAGCAAGGCAGCGGTGATAGGGATTACCCAGTCGCTGGCCAAGGAGCTGGCGGCGCAACAGATCCGCGTCAACGCCATCGCGCCGGGGTTTATCGATACCGACATGACCCGCACCTTGCCGGATGACAAGTACCAGCAGCGGTTGGCCAGCATCGCCATGGGGCGCAGCGGTGCGGCCGACGAGGTCGCCAACGTGGCGCTGTTTTTAGCCAGTGGCCTGTCGAGCTATGTCACCGGTCAGGTGATCGGCGTCGACGGAGGCATGCTGATATGAGTCTGTGGCAGCGTTTGCTGGCGCACGAAGGCGTCGCCGTGTATGCCGACGAGCAGACGGTCAGCTATGCCGAGCTGCGCAGTCAGAGCCAGGCGCTGGCCACGCAGCTGTGGGGCGAGGCGCCACTGGCCGCGGGCCGGCAACTGGTGTTGCTGCAGGCCGACAACAGCCTGCCGAGCCTGCTCAACTACCTGGCCTGCCTGTGGGCCGGTCATGCCGTGCTGCTGGTCAATGCCGATCTGCCGCAAGCCAGCGTCGAGGCGCTACTGCAACAGTATGATCCGCACCTCTGGCTCAGGCCGGCGTCGCCACCACAGCCGCGCCACGCGCGCCCGCTGGCGTTGTTGCCCGAGCTGGCCGTGCTGCTGACGACCTCCGGCAGCACCGGCGGCGCCAAGCTGGTACGCCTGAGCGAACAGAACCTGATCGCCAACGCCGAGTCGATTGTCGCCTATCTGCAGATGGCGGCGGACCATCTGGCGCTGACGGCCCTGCCGTTTGCCTACTCCTACGGCCTGTCGGTGATTCACTCCCACCTGCTGTGCGGTGGCGGTCTGGTGCTGACCAACGAGAGCCCGCTGCAACGCGGCTTCTGGGAGTGCCTCAAGCGTTATCCGGTGACGCAACTGACCGGCGTGCCGTACAGCTACCAGATTTATGAACAACTGCGCCTGCGCCGCCAGCACTGGCCCCACCTGCGCATCCTGACCCAGGCCGGCGGCCGGCTGGCCGCGGAGCGGGTGCGCGACTATGCCCTCTGGTGCCGCGAGCAGGGGATCCGTTTCTATGTGATGTATGGCCAGACCGAAGCGACGGCGCGCATCAGCTATCTGCCGCCCGAGCTGGCGGCCGAACACCCCGACAGCATCGGCGTGGCCATTCCTGGCGGCGAGCTGCTGCTGCTCGATGAGTGCGGAGTCCCACAACCGCTGGCGTATGGCGTCGAGGCCGAGCTGGGTTATCGCGGGCCGAATGTGATGCTCGGCTATGCCGAATCACAGGCCGATCTCGCCGCGCCGGCGATGCCGCCGCTGCTGCGGACCGGCGATCTGGGCTATTGCAGCGCCGATGGGCTGTGGCATATCACCGGGCGGCTGAAGCGGCAGATCAAGCTCTCCGGTGTGCGCTGGCAGCTCGATTCACTGGAGCGGCAATGCCGCGATCTGGGCTGGGAGCTGGTGGCCTGTGGCCAGGATCAGGCGCTGCGTATCGCCTGCAGTGCGGCCGACGAGGTGGCCACGGTGCGTGACTACCTGCAGCTGCAATTGGGCCTGCACCCGAGCCTGTTTCGTGTCGCCGCGCTCCCGACGTTGCCGCGGACGGCTGCCGGCAAACTCGACTACCCGGCGCTGCAACGCCAGATTGAGGAGGCCACGGCATGAGTGACGCGCTCGAGGCCAAGCCCCACGGTACGCCTGAGCTGGAGGCCAGTCTGCAGGCGCTGCTGGACGCCCCCGTCTATGAACTGCCCCAGGTGCAAAAAGCTACCCTGCTGCTGCGGCGCCTCAATGCGCTGAACCAGTGGCACCAACAGCACAGTCCGGAATTTGCGCGCATACTGGCCGGCTACGGCTGGCCGGTCGTGGCGAGCGATGCGACGGCGCTGCCGTTTCTGGGGGTACGGCTGTTCAAGCACCTGTTGCTGGCCAGCGTGCCGGAGGCTGAGCGTTTCAAGACCCTGACCTCGTCCGGCACCACCGGCGCCGTGTCGCGCATCGTGCTCGACAAAACCACCGCCGCGCTGCAGAGCAAGGTGCTGGTGCGCATCCTGCAGGAGTTTCTTGGTAAACAGCGGTTGCCGATGCTGCTGATTGAACAGCCGGCACTGATCCAGAACCGCAGCGGCTTCTCGGCCCGTGGCGCCGGTGCGCTCGGGCTGTCGTTTCTGGGCCGCGATCACCACTATGCGCTGGATGAGCAGATGCAGCCGAACTGGCCGGTGATCGAGGCATTCTGCGAGCGTTATGCCAATCAGCCGGTGCTGATCTTCGGCTTCACCTTCATGGTCTGGCAGTGTCTGCTGGAGCCGCTGCGCCAGCGCGGGCTGACGCTACCGCTGGCGCAGGGCATCCTGTTCCACAGCGGCGGTTGGAAGAAGCTGCAACACCTGGCGGTGGATAACGCCGCCTTCAAGGCGCGTTGCGAGCAGCAGCTGGGGCTAAGCCGGGTGCACAACTTCTATGGCATGGTCGAACAGGTTGGCACCGTGTTTGTCGAGTGCGAGGCCGGCCACCTGCATGCTCCAGCGCTGGCCGATGTGCTGGTGCGCGATCCGCAGACGCTGGCGCCGCTGCCGATGGGGCAACCCGGCCTGCTGCAGCTGCTGTCGGCGCTGCCACTGAGCTATCCCGGCCATAGCCTGCTGAGCGAGGATCTCGGCGTGCTGCTGGGTGAAGATGACTGCCGCTGTGGCCGTCAGGGGCGTTATTTTAGCGTGCTGGGCCGTCAGCGCGGAGCCGAGGTACGCGGATGCAGCGACACATTCCAATGACGGCGTCCTGGCCGCAACAGGGTATCGAATTTGTGTTACCGGCGTCCGGCTGGCAGGGCTTTACCCCAGCGCCGCTGCCGGTGGCGGATGACAGCGTGATGGCCTTTTGTGCCGCACTGTCGCAACGGTTGTTGGCACAGGGCTCGGCGTGGCCCGATCTGGTGGCGTTGGGGTTCTGGTTGCGTCCGGCCGCGTTACGCGCCCACTTGCCGGCGTATGCCTCTCGCTCGCCGTTAGGGCTGACACTGCACCTGGTGCCGTCCAATGTGCCGACGCTGGGGGTGTTCTCCTGGCTGATGGCGTTGCTGGCTGGTAACAGTGCGATAGTACGCCTCTCGCGCCGTCAGGATCCGGTGCAGCAACAGTTGCTGGCCGTGTGCGCCGATTTGTTAGCCAAGCCCGAGTGGCAGGCGATCGCCGCCCGGGTGCGGTTCATTCGTTACGGCCATGACGAGGCGATCACCGCCGCGTTATCGGCGCAGTGTGATCTGCGCGTCGTGTGGGGGGGCGATGCCACCGTCACGGCCGTCCGGGCCATAGCGCTGCCACCACGCGGGCGGGAACTGGTGTTTCCGGATCGCCGTTCGCTGGCGCTCCTCGACGCTTCCGCCTGGCTGGCGTTGGATGATGCCCGCCGCCAGCGCCAGCAGGCCGC
>JAGOCY010000188.1 GCA_017998495.1 Corallincola sp. | reverse complement strand
ATCCGCGCCCAACAGGCGGACACCCGCTCGATCTTTATCCTGCCGCCGTCACGCAGCGAGCTGGAGCAACGGCTGCGCAAACGCGGCCAGGACAGCGACAGCGTGATCGCCGGTCGTATGGCCAAAGCGGTGGCCGAGATGAGTCACTTTGACGAGTATGACTACCTGATCGTCAATGACGATTTCGCTACCGCTCTTGATGATCTGGCAGCCATCGTCCGTGCCGGCCGGCTGGTGCGCGGTTTACAAAGCGCGCGCCACGGCGATATGCTCAGTCAGTTGTTGGCAGAATAGCCAGTCTCGGCTAGTATCGCTGCCCTTTTGTCACCCAATCCCCGAGGTTGTGCGCATGGCCCGCGTTACCGTTGAAGAAGCCGTCAAACAGGTCGGCAACCGTTTTGATCTGGTACTGGTTGCTGCCCGCCGCGCCCGTCAGCTGGCGGTGGAAGGCAAAGAGCCCCTGGTCGATGAGCAGAATGACAAGCCGACCGTGATCGCCCTGCGCGAGATCGAAGAAGGGCTGATCAACCAGCAAACCCTCGACGATCAGGAGCGCGCCAGCCTGCGTGAGCAGGAAGCCGCCCAGCTGGCTGCCGTTGCCGCCATCGCCGAAGGTCGCTACATCTAAGCTGGGCGAGGCCTCCATGTACCTGTTTGAGGGTCTAAAACAGATCATCTCCGGGTACCTGGAGCCGGATCAGGTCAGTCAGGTTCAGCGGGCCTACATTGAGGCCCGCGATGCCCATGCCGGTCAGAGCCGCGCCAGCGGCGATCCCTATATCACCCATCCGGTGGCGGTTGCGGCCTATCTGGCCGAGATGCGCATGGACCATGAGACCATCATGGCCGCGCTGCTCCATGACGTCATCGAAGACACCCGCCTGACCCGTGAGGATCTGGCCGAGCTGTTCGGCGCCGGCGTCGCCGATCTGGTGGCCGGGGTCTCCAAGCTCGACAAGATCGAGTTCAACAGCCGCGAAGAGGCCCAGGCGGAAAACTTCCAGAAGATGATCATGGCGATGGTGCGCGACATCCGCGTCATCCTGATCAAGCTGGCCGACCGCCTGCACAACATGCGCACCATCTTCGTGCTGCGCCCCGACAAGCGCCGCCGCATCGCCCGCGAAACCCTTGAGATCTACGCCCCCATCGCCAACCGTCTGGGTATTCACAATATCAAGAACGAGATGGAGGAGCTGGGCTTCGAGGCGCTCTACCCGCAGCGTTACCGGGTGCTCAAGGAGTCGGTCAAACGCTCCAGCGGCAACCGCAAAGAGATCGCCCGGCGCATCCTCAGTGACCTGCAGGGGCGGCTCGACGAGCGCCACATTCAGGGCCAGGTGTTCGGCCGCGAAAAGCACCTCTACTCCATCTACCAGAAGATGGTGAGCAAGGAGCTGCAGTTCGAGCAGGTGATGGACGTCTACGCCTATCGCATCATCGTCGACGACGTCGATACCTGCTACCGCGCTCTTGGCGCCGTCCACAGCCTGCTCAAACCCAAGCCAGGGCGGTTCAAGGATTACATCGCCATCCCCAAGGCCAACGGCTACCAGTCGCTGCACACCTCACTGGTGGGCCCCCACGGGGTGCCGGTGGAGATCCAGATCCGCACCCGCGACATGGACCAGATGGCTGAACGCGGCGTGGCTGCCCACTGGCTCTACAAGCAGACCGGCGACAATCCGACCACCGCCCAGCAGCGGGCGCGGCGCTGGATGCACAGCCTGCTGGAGCTGCGCCAGAGCGCCGGCAACACCTTTGAATTCATCGAGAGCGTCAAGACCGATCTCTTCCCCGAAGAGCTCTATGTGTTCACCCCCGATGGCCGCATCATCGAGCTGCCGGAAGGGGCGACGCCGGTCGACTTTGCCTATGCCGTTCACTCCGACATCGGTAACACCTGTGTCGGCGCCCGCGTCGATGGCGCTGCCTTCCCGCTGTCCAAGGCGCTCAAGAGCGGCCAAATGGTGGAGATCATCACCAGCCCCGGCGCCCGCCCCAACGCCGCTTGGCTCAACTTTGTCGCCACCTCCAAGGCTCGCGCCCGCATCCGCCAATTGCTCAAGAACCAGCGTCAGGAGGAGTCGGTCGGGTTGGGCCGTCGTCTGCTCAACCATGCCTTGGGCGACCACCGGCTGGAGGAGATCCCGGAGGAGGCGGTCAAGGCGCTGCTCAAGGATCTGCGCCAGCCGTCGCTGGATGCCCTGCTCGCCGATATCGGCGTCGGCAATGCCATGAGTGCGGTGATCGCCAAACGGCTGCTCGGCGAACTGCCCACCGCCGGTGATGGCAAGAAGCGCTTTCCGATCAAAGGGGCCGAAGGACTGCTGCTCAGCTACGCCCGCTGCTGCCACCCGATTCCCGGCGACCCGATCATCGCCCATGTCAGCCCCGGCAAAGGGTTGGTGGTCCATCATGAATCCTGCAAGAACATCCGTGGCTACGACCGCGAGCCGGAGCGCTACTTCGCCGTCACCTGGGACAACGCCCAGCTGGCCGACGAGAACTTCCAGGCGGCGCTGCGCATCGACATCGTTAATCACCAAGGCGCGCTGGCCAAGCTCACCAGCATCATCGCCAGCAGCGACTCCAATATTCACAGCCTGACCACCGAAGAGCGGGACGGCCGTATCTACTCCATCCGGCTGGTGCTCTCCACCCGCGACCGCGTCCATCTGGCGCGGATCATGAAACGCATTCGGGTGATGCCCGATGTGGTGCGCGTCAGCCGCAACCGCAACTAACAGCACGCTACAGGGAAGCCTTCATGACCAAGACCATCATCGCCACCGACGCCGCCCCTGCCGCCATCGGCACCTATTCCCAGGCTGTGGCCGTCGGCAACACCGTCTATCTGTCGGGCCAGATCCCGCTGGTGCCGGCCACCATGCAGCTGGTTGAGGGCGACTTCAGCGCCCAGGTTCATCAGGTGTTCCAGAATCTGCAGGCGGTGTGTGTAGCGGCCGGCGGCGACCTCAACGGCATCGTCAAACTCAACATCTTCCTCACCGATCTCTCTCACTTTGCCACCGTCAACAGCATCATGGCCGAGTACTTCCAGCAGCCCTACCCGGCCCGCGCCGCCATCGGCGTGGCCGCCCTGCCGCGCGGTGCGGCGGTGGAGATGGATGGCGTGCTGGTGGTTGGCTAAGTGACCCCGGAGCGTCTGGCCCGTCTGGCCCAGGTCCTCGACCAGCGTCAGCCCGATCTGACGGTGGTGATGGACGAGGTCAACAAGCCGCACAACCTGTCAGCTATCATCCGCAGCGCTGATGCGGTGGGGGTGGCCGAGGTGCAGGCGGTGTGGCCCAAGCATGCGATGCGCATGGTCGCCTCGGCGGCCAAAGGCAGCCACGACTGGGTGCTGGTGCATACCCACCCGGATATCGGCAGCTGCGTGGCCACCCTCAAGGCGCGCGGCATGCAGGTGCTGGCCACCCATCTCGACGATACCGCGGTCGACTATCGCGCCGTCGATTACACCCGGCCCACCGCCATCCTCTTTGGTGCCGAAAAGTACGGCCTGCCCCAGGCCTCGCTGGCGCTGGCCGATCAGCGCATCATCATCCCCATGCACGGCATGGTGCAGTCGCTCAATGTGTCGGTGGCCGCCGCCCTGATCCTCTACGAGGCCCAGCGCCAGCGCGCCAATGCCGGCATGTACGACCAGCCACGGCTGCCGCCCGAGCTGCGCTCGCGGCTGCTGTTTCAGGGCTGCCACCCCCAGCTGTTTCGCCGCTGCCGGCTAAAGGGGTTGCCCTGGCCGCAGGTGGACGACGACGGCACCCTGCACGCCGACGATGGCTGGTGGCAGGCGATGCGTCATGCCGACCGCGGCTGAGCGCGCCCCCGACAGTCTGGCCCGCCTGCCGCTGGCGCTGCTGGCCGGTGTCGGCCCCAAGCTGGCTGAAAAGCTGGAAAAGCTGGGGCTGTACACGGTGCAGGATCTGCTGTTTCACCTGCCGCTGCGCTATCAGGATCGCACCCGCATCTACCCCATCGGCCACCTGCAGCCACCGCAGTGGGTGACGGTGGAGGGGGAAGTGGTGAGCGCCGACATCAAGTTCGGCCGCAAGCGGATGCTGGTGGTGCGCATCGCCGATCGCAGCGGCCGACTCACCCTGCGCTTTTTCACCTTCGCCGGCGCCCAGCGCGAAGGCTTTGTACCGGGGCGCAAGGTGCGCGCCTTCGGTGAGGTGCGTCAGGGACCGACCGGCGCCGAGATGGTTCACCCCGAGTACCGGGTGGCCGAGCCGGGTGCCGAGCTGCCCGCGGTGGCCGAAACCCTCACCCCCATCTACCCGATGACCGAGGGGCTGTCGCAGCAGGCAGTACGGCGGCTGGTGGAGGTGGCCCTCAAACGCCTGGCCACCCAGCCGCTACCCGATCCCCTGCCGCCGGCCCTGCGC
>JAGOCY010000187.1 GCA_017998495.1 Corallincola sp. | reverse complement strand
TTTTTATGGCTGCGGTTTTTTTATGGCTGTGCTGTGGCTTGCCCGGCGATCACCTGATCGATCAGACGGCGGGCCACGGTGCCCGGCGGGGCAATCAACGGCAGCGCATCCAGCCGGTACCAGCCGGCATGCTCCAGCTCACTAGCATCGACCCGGATCTCGCCCGCCTGCCAACGCGCGGTATAAGCCAGCATCAGCGAATGGGGAAAAGGCCAGGGCTGGCTGCCGACATAGCAGGGCTCTGCCACCTGCACCCCCACCTCCTCCAGTACTTCACGGTGCAGCGCCTGCTCGGCCGTCTCCCCCGCTTCGACAAAACCGGCCAGCACCGTATGAATGCCCGATTTATGGCGATGGTGGCGAGCCAACAGGATCTCCCCCGGCCGCCACACGGCGACGATGATGCACGGGCTGATGCGCGGATAGCTGGTCAACTCACAGGCTGGACAGCGGCGAGCAATTTCGCCAGCTACGGCCTCCGTCAGAGTGCCACAGCGGCCACAATAGCGGTGGCTGGCGACAAAATGGTTGAGCTGGGCAGCGCGGCCGGCGAGCTGAAACAGCGCCTCCGGCCACTCGCCCAAGCGGCTGCGCAGCGCCACCCGCTGAGCCCGGCCCTGGCCGAGCGTGATCGAATCCGCAGTCCAGCAATCTCGTCCCTGCCAGCGGCCGACCGCCAGTACAGCCGCTGCCGCCTCCTCGCCGATGGCCGCCACAGTCAGTGGCGAACCCTCGAGATCAACCCATAACTCATCGTTTATAAAGGGAAAAACGAGATCTTCCGGGCGCATCAGCAACTCCTGGGCAAGACCGCTGGCGAAGCCGCAGCGGGGCCGGAATTATGCCGCAGATCACTGCTGGCACTACGAAAAATCGGTTGACCGGACCTCTGCCTTGGCATTTTATTAGCTGACATCAGTGTGGATTGCCCACCATCGTCAGGATGGTCGCGGCAGCATAAAACCCGGTATGGTCCGGGGCAGTTGCAGAGGCCTTGATATGCTCAACCGTCTGGAGAAAGCTCGTGACACCTGGGGTGGCGCGCATACGGCGATCGATGCCTGGTTGTCGGAACGTCAGCTGCTGCTGGTCCAATACTGCAAGCTGGCGGGTCTGCCACCCTACGATAAAGAGCGCAAGCTGCTGCCGACCCGCGAGGTGTTGGAGACCTTCTGTGAAGTGCTGGTGGACTACGTCTCGACCGGTCACTTCGAGGTCTACGACCGCATTGTTGCCCAATGCCAAGTCAACGGTGAGCGCAACATGGCCTTGGCGCACAAGCTCTACCCGCGCCTGGCCGATACTACTGACGCCGCTCTCGAGTTTAACGACCGCTACGCCGATAACTACGACGAAGAGCAGCTGGACGACTTTTACCGCGATCTGACCGCGCTGGGGCGTGCCCTTGAAGTGCGTTTCGAACTGGAAGATCAGATGATTGCCGCCATCTATAACGACCATCGCGGCGAAGCCGCCGCCTGACGCCAGGCCGCATCACTAACACAAAGGGGCCGCAAGGCCCCTTTGTTTATTTACGGCTAGGCCGTTATTACTGGGCAGCAGCCTGGGCGGCTTCAACCTTCAGCAATTCAACGTCGAACAGCAGCACCGAGTTCGGCGGGATGGCGCCAGCGCCACGCGGGCCATACGCCAGTTCAGCCGGGATAAAGAACTTGTACTTGGCGCCCTGCTTCATCAGCTGCAGACCTTCGGTCCAGCCAGGAATGACGCGGTTAAGGGCGAAAGTGGCAGGTTCACCACGATCAACGGAGCTGTCGAACTTGGTGCCGTCGATCAGGGTGCCGGTGTAATGCACGGTCACGGTATCTTCGGCTTTCGGCTGGGCGCCAGTGCCTTCGGCGACCACTTCATACTGCAGGCCAGAAGCGGTGGTCTTGACCCCTTCACGCTTGCCGTTGTCAGCCAGGAAGGTCTTGCCCGCAGCGGTGTTTTTCTCCTGCTCGGCCTCGGCCTGAGCCTGACGGCGCTCACCGATCTGACCATCGAGTTCCTGCAGCAGCGCCTGGGCCTCTTCATCCTTCAGCTGCGCCTTGCCGGCCAGGCCGTCGGTGAAGCCACGGGCCACCAGTTGAGCATCCAGCGAGATACCCAGAGCCTGCTGATCCTGCAGGTTACGCGAAATGAAATTACCAACCTGCATCCCCAGGGCATAAGCCTGCTTCTGCTGCGGCTGGTCAAGGGTGGCCGGCGCGCTGGTCTCGGCTTCTTTCTGCTGGCAGGCAACCGCGCCAAGGGTCAGTGCGACCAGAGCCAGCCGCTTCATCACCACATTCATGCGTTAACGTCCTTAATGGTTACAATGATATAGAGCAACTGCGCAGGCGCAGCGGCATCAACGCGCGGCGGCGAGGCCACGCTGGCCGGCTCATACTATCAGGTTTGCACGAAAACAAGGTGTGCCGATGAGAGCTCCCGTGATCCTGCTTTTGTTGTTGTCGCTGGGCGGCTGCGGCGAGCCGGCGCCGACCAATCTGCAACTGGACAGTGGCGGCGCCCCCTTAACCGCAGTGCTCAGTCGCGACGGCCGTCAGGCGCTGTTTAGCAGTACCGCCTGGGGCCTGCAGCTGTGGCAGGTGGCCAGCGCGGAGCCGCGCTACCGCTGGACACTGGAGGGCGATAACCAGGTGCTGACGGCAGCCATGGCCGAAGATGGCAGCGTGGCGGTTACCGCTGAAACCAGCAGGTTTGCGGTCTGGGATCTGCAGCAGGGTGAGAATCTCGGCTACTACACCGCAGAGGGGAGCCCGATCCGCGATATCGCCATCAGCAACGGTGGCCGCCATGTACTGATTGGCAAGAGCAACGGCATCGCCACCCATATCGATCTGGCCAGTGGCCGGCGACTGCAGTTTGTTGCTCACCAGCACAAGGCTGACAACATCGAAACTGCTGTGACGACGGTGGCCATCTCCGCCAATGGCCGCTACTGCCTGACCGGCGGCTACGACGGTAACGCCTTTTTGTGGGACAGCAGCAATGGCCAGATCGTCCACGCCTTTCGCTATGGCAGCGGCGTGATCAAGGTCGCTCTTGAGCGCCTGGGCCGCTATGCCTTTATCGCCGATACCCGTAACAACGGCATCATCTGGGATCTGCGCACGGCCACCCCGGTCAGCGAGCTGCAGTTCAAGCGCCGCCAGCTGATCATCACCAGCGCCCGCTTCAATGACGATGGCAGCCAGCTGCTGACCGGCTCGCCCGGCCGCCAGCTGCGGCTGTGGTCGGTGGCCGATGGCCAGCTGCTGGCCGAGCACCAAGTGGCCACCCGACGCGAGCTGCGCCCCGAGGGGGCAGCCGTGCTCGATGTGGCTTTTGGCGCCGATGGCCGATTGTGGAGCGCCAGCAGCAGCGGTTATGTGGAATACTGGCCGGCCCCCAGCGGAAGCCAATAACCATGAATTCTATTGCCGATCTTGAACAGCGCCTGAACGAGCTGGAGAGCCGGCTGGCCTTCAGCGATGACGCCATCCACCAGCTCAACAGCGTGATCACCAATCAGGATCTGCTGATCGCCCAACTGGAGGAGAAGATCCGGGTACTCGGCCAGCGCCTGCAGGCGGTGCAGGTCAACCCTATTGCCGCCGCTCATGAAGAGACGCCGCCGCCCCACTATTGAGGTTCAGTCGCGCAACTCAATGATCTGCACGCCATCCTCGCCACTGGCAGCTGGCGGCGCCTTGGGCTTGTCTTCACGGAAGTCGCACTGCACACAGCAGATCCACTCATGGTCACCCGCAATGTTGAGGGCAATGGCATCCTCGGCACCGCAAGCGGGGCAGCGCGCCCCGGCAATAAAACGTCGAACCACAGCCATGACCACCTCCAGCAACAAGGGGCCTGATTAAAGCCTGCCATCGATCCCCCGGCAAGGGTTAAACTGGCGCCCCTCGTCAGCCACTGTCGTAGTACCACCCTCGCCATGATCGAACTGGCCAATATCAGCCTGCTGCGCGGCGGTCGTCCGCTCATCGAGAACAGCAGCGCCACCCTCTATCCCGGCCATCGCATCGGCCTGATTGGCGCCAACGGCTGCGGTAAATCAACGCTGATGCAGCTGCTCTCCGGTCAGCTGCATCTGGATGGTGGCGAGCTGCGGCTACCGCCGCGCTGGCAGGTGGTGCATATCCGTCAGGATGTGCCGGCGCTGCCCCAGCCGGCCATCGACTATGTGCTCGATGGCCACCACCAGCTGCGCCGGCTGCAGGCCGAACTGGCCGCCGCTGAGGCTGCCCATGACGGCACCGCCATGGCCCATGCCCATGCTGGCCTCGATACCATCAGCGCCTGGCGCTTGTCCAGCGAGGCCGCGCGCCTGCTGGCCGGTCTCGGTTTTGATGAAGAGGCCCAACAGCGGCCAGTGGCCAGCTTCTCCGGTGGCTGGCGGATGCGCCTCAATCTGGCCCAGGCGCTGC
>JAGOCY010000186.1 GCA_017998495.1 Corallincola sp. | reverse complement strand
AAGGTAAGATCAACCATTTAATCCGCTTACCCAAATAGAAAAAACGTCCCAAACATTGTCGCCCCCTCAATCATTACTGTCATGAATCGTCTGTGGGTTTACGCCTGCAGACGTTGCTTTATAGTGCTGTAGTTCGCGCGGGTATAGCACCTGCTCAATTCAGATCTGTGGTTAACGATGGCGCGCCAAAGCCCGCCAGGGTCGCGCCGGCGGCGGTGAAATAATCGCGCCAGAAGCGCTCGATGCTCTGCATCACTTTGCCGGAACGGTAACCGTGTTTGACGTTATTGGGCACCAGCCCGGCGGCATGCACAAACACTCGCGCTCCATTAAAGTCGGCCTGCAGTTCGTGCTTGCTGACCTTGGCCATTTCCGCTTTGGGGTCCAGCTCGCGGATCTGGTTGTTCTGGTAGAAGCTGGCGTAATCGGAGTTTTCCAGCATGTCAGAGACCATAAACAGCACCCGCTCGGACGACGGGCTGTTACGCCAGTCGTCACCAATCTGTTTGAGGCTGTAGAGGATCTCGCTTTTGGCGATCTGTTTTTCAGAATCACCGAAGCTGGCCCCTAAACGCTTGGCCACGGTGTTCTGAAAAAACGCCATCTGCTGCTTCAGGCAGGTATCCAGCTTTTTGAGCGAGGCCTGGCCGGTAGCGTTGCGGGTCTGCTCATCCAGCGCTGTTTCCAGCTCGCCAGCAAACTCCAGCTTCATATGGCTGTCTGGCAAAAATGCCGAAAAGCGATAGATCTTGACCCTGTCACCCGCCTGGGTGAAACGCAGCACATGGCTGAGCGCTTCTTTTTTCAGATCCAGGGTCAAAGGGGTGGTTTCGTCTACCACTACCACCAGTTCACGGCTGCTGGCTGACGGCTTGGCGGCCGTCAGCTCAGCAAAGGCATAGCAACTGGGGATGTCGTTGCGGCTAGCCGCCACGGCGGGCAGCGCACAACCGAGCAGCAACAGGGCAAGAATGCCGTGCTTCATGTCGTGGTCCCCGCCTTGGCTTTGAGACGGGCCAGCCGTTGCTGCTTCTTGAGGCCATCCAGGCTGATGCCGAAATCGTCGGCCAGTCCTGCCAGATCATTCTCATCCAGCCGGGTCAGGTCGAGATCGGCCAGCTCCGCTGGCAATTCAAAGGGCTGGCTGGCCGCAGCAGCAGGGGCAACAGCAGCGGCCACTGGAGCTGCCGCTGGCGCCACTGCCTGAGCGACCGCCGGTGCGGCTTCAGCGACAACAGGGGCTGCCGCTTCAGCCTTTACAGGAGCGGTTTGGGCCTTGGCCTGCTCGGCTTTGGCACGCTCGGCCTGCGCCTCGGCATCGGCCGTTTTTTGCGCCTTACTGTGCAAAAAGGCACGGAAACTGCGTTTGGCCAGGCCGCCCTTGAGTGCCGCCTGTTCGTCCACCGAAGTAACCGCACGGCGGCTGAGCTTTTCCTGCAGTTTCTGCAGATGAGCATCGGCCTCGGCTTCGATCAGCTCACGCTTAAGGTTCTGCCAGTCGTTCAGCTCATCAGCGCTGTTGAACTTGCGAGTGTAGTGGCGGGCTTTTTTCGATTCTTTGCCCACCAGGCTGAAGGCATAACCAAAGTAGATGCCGACCACCTGGATCATCACAAAGATCACCGACAGGATGATAAAGGTGACCTTGCTGGCGCTGGTGCGGGCGACGGTGGCTTCGTCCTTGGCTTTGGTGTCAGCCGCAGCATTGACGTCGGCCATCTCCGCCGGCAGTTCAATGCCATCGGCCCCCTGTTCCAGCAGGGCGAAGGGGTCATTGGCCGGGGCCTGCTCGCTGGCAAAGATATTGCCTTGATTAACCGCTTCGGTGGTGTCGGCCTCCAGCGTGTAACTGCGGATCAGGTAGGCGCCGACGGCCAGAAACAGGATGTAGACGAGGGTCGCTACCGTCACCTTGTAGCTGGGAGTGACAGTGGCATTGGCCGGGATACGGTTGAGCAGCTGAATGTACTTGGGGCTGTGGGCATCGACATAGCTGTTGTCGAGACTGATCCCCTTCTCCGGCTGCAGGTTGCGCCGCGCCGTTTCACCTTCGTTACTCCACCACTCGCGGATCTTGTTGACCAGCTCGTTTTTGTGCCATTCCTTGCCGGTCAGCTCGGTCAACACCACGGCCGCGATCGACAGCAGGAAGGCGATGAACCAGGCCAGCATCGCCTGTTCATTGGTGGAGGCATTCTTGGTCATGAACGGCGCCAGCACATAGGCGAAGCCGACCGCTTCCAGCAGGATCAGGCCGACGATCAGCAGCCACAGCATCGGGCCTTTTTCGCTGCGACCCTGCTCTTCTGCCTTTTCCACATAGTCTTCGCACTTCTTGAAGTAATCCGGGCTCAGGTTGAACTGCTTGTAGTGGGTGTAGAAGTCGCTGCACAGCTGGGTTTCAACCGGATACCAGCCGTCATTGCCAATACGCTGTACCTTGCCCGCCGCACGCTGGATGCGGCCAATGACCGGCAGCGACCAGGCCATGCGCATCACCCAGTAGCGCACTTCGGCCCACCAGATTTTGATGGCGACAACCACCACGAGAAAGCCCGCAACGGCCGCCAGAAGTTGCCAGTAGGCCGCCAGAAACGCCTGCCATTTATCCATTTGTTGTTCTCTCTCGCCGGTTACTGTTGTGCGGTTTTGGCACTGGTGTTGCGGGGCAGATAGTCGGCGACCATCGCCTGACCACCGTCACCGTAATAGAGGGCGCCCTGTTGGGCGGTGACGCCGCCGTAGGGCAGCAGCAGATCGACACACTGCAGCGGCGCGTCCTTCCCTTCGAGAAAGACCCGCATCAACAGGTTGTCTTTGCCTTTGTAGGTGGTGGCGACCGCGTTGTAGGTGCCGGTGATGTCACGCACACCCTGGTCATAGTTTTCTGTCAGGGCAACTTTGGGCTGCTGCGCCACAGCCGCATCCTCAGCGAGGATGGCAACCGGGTTGACGTAGACCACGTGGCCATTGACCTTCGATGCCCACACCTTGCCATTCATGCCCGGCAAAAATTCCGAGGTGCTGTAATCGCTCACCATGGTTTTGCCAGCAAGGTTTTTGACTTGGCCAACCATGCGCGGGGCGTCGTCGGCACAGCTGACCAGTGGCGCGTCAGCGACGGCCGAGCTGATCAAGCCAAAGCCGCCGCTATAGTCCGGTATAAATGCAGTAGAGAGCGGCCACAGGGTGGCTGGCTGCCCGCCGAAATCGACCTTGGCTGCTGCACCTTTGGCAATCGGTGCCGAGGTAGCCGCCGGCGTTTCAACGGCCAACTCAGTGGCGGGCTCAACGGTTTGGCTACCCGCCACCTCAGTGGTTGGCTCAGGCTGGCTCGGGGCTGAGGACTGCTGGGCAGGGGCGGTAACTGCAGGCAGTTTTTCAACGGTAGAGTGCTGCAGATAACGGGCGTTCTGCTGTTCCGCACGAATGCGCGCAGCCAGCACCTGTTCATCTTTCAGCTCGACCAGCTCAACGCGACGGTTGGCAGTACGGCCGGCGTCAGTGTCGTTGGTCGCCACGGGCCGCCCTTCGCCAGCACCTTGGTAAAACAGGTGCTCACGGGCAATGCCGCGCGCGGCCAGCAGCTCAACCACCGTCTGAGCACGTTGCTCGGACAGGGTCTGATTGTACTTGACGCTGCCAGTCGCATCGGTATGGCCGATAACCAGGACGGGGGAGTTCTGGGTGCCCTCTTTCTGACGGGCTTTAACGAGGATATCGGCCAGCTTCTCCAGCTGGCGCTGGCCATCCGGGGTCAGCATCGCGCTGCCAGATGCAAACATGGCGCTGTCTTCAACCTGAGCAACCAGACCAACAGATTCAGGCTTGCTTTCAACTACCGGCGCCTGAGCGTTGGCAGGCTGATTACGCAACTCATCACCCTGCTGGGCATAGACACGCTCGATCTGAATGCGCATCTGCTCATCTTTGGCCAGCTGCTGCAGCTCTTTCTCGCGCTCATCCCACAGGTGGCCGGCCGCACAGCCAACCGCCAGGCCAATAGCTGCGCCTTTCGCCGCCCCTTTTTCACCTTCGGCCAAGGCGCCAATGACGCCGCCGAGCAAGGCGCCGCCGACACAACCGACAGCGGTGCGGCCGTACTGATCACCCATGTTATCCATGGTGGCACAGCCGGCGATGGCCACGGCCACCGCCGTAGCCACCACAGATGCGGTAACTTTTTGATTAAACGGAGACAAGATGTTACGCCCACGGTGCATGCTGAAACTTCCTTAGCGTTACTGACTGCTGGACTGATTCCCCTGTACGGGATGCGTCATTATCAGCCCCAGAAACATCTCGTTTCATTAACTTTCTGTTTGCAATTCGGACCAACAGTTCACAACCGTGAGGCAGATCATGCGGGCCCCAAGAGATGCCTCGCCGTGTTTAATTGTGAGAGCGAGAACCCTGCCTGAACCTGCTTTGCGTCATACATCGCCTAACAG
>JAGOCY010000185.1 GCA_017998495.1 Corallincola sp. | reverse complement strand
GCTCCAGAACGATCCAGGCTTCGTGGCGCTTGGCTTTTTCGCGCGACAGCAGGGTCGCACCGTAGCCATCTTCCACGGCATCCAGGATGACATCCACTTCGTCGCCGATGGCAACTTCAATCTGGCCGTCAGCGCCTTTGAACTGCTCAATCGGAATAACGCCTTCCGACTTCAGGTTGGCATCAACGATGACGCTTTCCTTGTCGATGGCGATGACGCGGGCTTTGATCATTTCACCCGGACGGGTGTTGGACTGTTTGAGGCTCTCTTCAAAGAGCTGGGCAAAATTTTCGAGCATGTTGTTCGCTTAGGTTTGTACCGCAAGGCACTCCGGCCATCACGGGGTGGTTAAATCAGCGTCGCCGCATCCGTGGCAACACCGCGAAGGAGACTCTCAACCGGCGGCGAGTGTCTCCAGTCGTTCACTGGCGTACGCCAAAATGACCGATAGCACCTCGTCAATGGACAGGGCGCTACTATCGATCACTTTGGCGTCCTCGGCCGGGCGCAGGGGGGCAGTGGCGCGATTCATATCGCGGTCATCGCGGGCCTGCACGTCGGCTAAAATTTGGGCGAGGTTAGCACTGGCCCCGGCGCTTTGCAACTGCAGGTAGCGGCGGTTGGCGCGCTCCTCGGCAGTGGCGGTGAGAAAGATTTTGACCGGCGCTTCCGGGAACACCACGGTGCCCATGTCGCGGCCATCGGCCACCAGCCCCGGCAGCTGACGAAAGGCGCGCTGCCGGCGCAGCAACGCCTCGCGCACCCGCGGGTAGGCAGCGACTTTCGACGCGGCCCCACCCACCTCTTCACTGCGGATCGAGCTGCTGACATCTTCCCCTTCGAGAATGGTGCGGATCTGCTTCTGGCTGTTGGTGACAAACTGCACATCAAGGTGGGCAGCCAGCGGCACCAGCCCCTCCTCATCATCCAGCGCCACCCCGTGGTGCAGCGCAGCCAGCGCCAGCACCCGGTAGATGGCGCCGCTATCGAGCAGATGCCAGCCCAGCTGCTCGGCCAGACGTTGGGCAATGGTGCCCTTGCCGGAGCCACTCGGGCCGTCGATGGTGATCATCGGAATCGGCGTTTGCATCGTCCCTGCTCTCTCCCTTGTCTAACCTACAGACTGACCACAGGGGCTCAGCTGCGTTCACTCACGGCTGCAAACTTCTCGAAATAGTCCGGGAAGGTCTTGGAGGTACAGCGCGGATCATTAATGGTCACCGGCGTGTCGCTCAACGCCACCAGCGAGAAACACATGGCCATACGATGGTCGTTGTAGGTGTCGATGGCCGCATGCTTGAGCTGCGCCGGCGGCACCACGCGGATGTAATCATGCCCCTCCTCGACCTCGGCCCCCACCTTGCGCAGTTCGGTGGCCATGGCGTGCAGGCGATCCGTCTCCTTCACCCGCCAGTTATAGATGTTGCGGATGGTGGTCGGGCCTTCGGCAAACAGGGCGGTGGTAGCGATGGTCATGGCCGCATCGGGGATATGGTTCATGTCCATATCGATGCCCTTAAGTTGGCCACGGCTGACGCTGATGAAATCATCGCCCCAGCTGACCTGGGCCCCCATGGCGGCCAGCACTTCGGCAAAGCGCACGTCACCCTGCAGGCTCTGACGACCGACGCCAGTCACGGTGATCTCACCACCGGCAATGGCCGCCGCTGCCAGGAAATAGGAGGCGGACGAGGCATCGCCTTCCACCATCACCTGACCGGGGGAGCGATAGCGCTGCCCCCCCTTGATGGTGAAGCTCTGGTAGTTGTCGTGGCTGACCTCAACGCCGAAACGGGCCATCAGCTTGAGGGTGATGTCGATATAGGGCTTGGACACCAGATCGCCGACGATGGTGATGCTGCTGTCATCGGCGGCCAGCGGCGCGGCCATCAGTAGCGCGGTCAGGAACTGGCTGGAGACCCGGCCATCGACCTTGATCGCCCCCCCCTTGAAACTGCCGCCGTGAATTGCCAGCGGTGGATAGCCATCATGCTTGAGGTACTGAACCTGAGCACCGCCCTCGCGCAGGGCATCGACCAGATGACCGATCGGACGCTCCTCCATGCGCGGCTCGCCGGTCAGGACAAAGGTGCCCTCACCGAGGGTCAGAGCTGCACACAGCGGGCGCATGGCGGTGCCGGCGTTGCCCAGAAACAGCTCCTGCTCGCCATCAATGGCCAGCGGACCGCCACGCCCTTCGATGACACAGACAGTGCCGTCCTCCTCGAGGGTAAAGCCGACGCCCAGCTGACGCAGGGCGTTGAGCATGTGGCGCACATCATCACTGCGCAGCAGGTTGGTGATGCGGGTCTCCCCTTCCGCCAATGCTGCCAGCAGCAGCACACGGTTGGAGACACTCTTGGAGCCGGGCAGGTTGACGGTGCCGTTAACGCGGCGGATCGGTTGCAGGGTCAGTTGTTCCATGGCGTATTCAGTTTCCTCGGACGGCTCAACCGTGGCGACGGGCGAAGTCAGCCATGAAGGCGATGAGGGCATCGACCCCCGCTTCCGGCATGGCGTTGTAGATGCTGGCGCGCATGCCACCGACGATGCGATGGCCCTTCAGCGCCTTAAGACCGGCAGCGTCTGCCTGCTTAAGGAAGCTGGCATCGAGCTGTTCATCGGCCAGGGTAAAGGGCACGTTCATCCATGAGCGGCAGCTGGCATGGACGCGGTTAGCATAGAAACCAGACGCATCGATGTAGCCATAAAGCTTGGCCGCTTTCGCCTGATTGCGCGCCGCCATGGCCGCGATGCCGCCCTGGGCCTTGAGCCATTTGAACACCAGCCCGGCCAGATACCAGGCGTAGGTCGGCGGGGTGTTGAACATCGAATCGTGTTCGGCGGTGATGGCGTAGTCGAAGATCGACGGCGTTTCGCGCCGGGCCTTGCCCAGCAGATCCTCACGCACGATCACCACCGATAACCCCGACGGGCCGATGTTCTTCTGGGCGCCGGCGTAGATCACACCGAAGCGGCTGACATCGATCGGCCGCGACAGGATGGTGGAGCTGAAATCGCCCACCAGCAGCTTGTCGCCGACCTCGGGGATATGGTTGTACTCCAGCCCTTCGATGGTCTCGTTGGGGCAGTAATGGACATAAGCCGCGTCGTCATGCAGCGCTAGGCTGCTGTCGGCCGGCAGCCGCCACAACCCCTGTTCATCCTGATAGCTACGACCAACGATGCGGGTATCGAGATAACGGCGTGCTTCCTCTTCCGCCTTTTCTGACCACTGACCAGTCACCACGAAGTCAGCCTTGTCACCGGCTTGGCTCAGGTTAAGCGGCACTGCAGCAAACTGGCCGCGACCACCGCCATGCATGAACAGGATCTTGTAGTTGGCCGGCACCTGCAGCAGCTCCCGCAGATCGGCGGTGGCCTCATCGGCCAGGGCGATATAGGGCTTGGAGCGATGGGACATCTCCATCACCGATACCCCTTGGCCCTGCCAGTCGATGAACTCAGCCTGGGCCTGGGCCATCACCTCGGCCGGCAGCATCGCCGGACCAGCACTGAAATTGAAAACGCTCATCTGCTCACTCGCCCTGTTCGGTCACAACGTTGTCAGCAACGCCATCGCTGGGTTCGCCGCTGTCATCATCACTGTCAGCGATGCGCTGCAAGCCCACCACTTTCTCGCCTTCCATCACCCGGATCAGGCGCACGCCACCAGTGTTACGGCCGATGATGTTGACCTCGGCCACGCGGGTGCGCACCAGGGTGCCGCCGTTGGTAATGAGCATGATCTGGTCGCTATCGTTGACCTGGATGGCATCGATCACTTTGCCGTTACGCTCATCGACCTTGATCGAGATGACGCCCTGGGTGCCACGGCTGCGGCTCGGGTATTCATCCAGCGCAGTGCGCTTGCCATAACCATTTTCGGTGGCGGTGAGGATGCTGCCATCGGTGCGCGGCACGATCAGCGACACTACCCGGTCACCAGCAGCGAGCTTGATGCCGCGCACACCGGCGGCGGTACGGCCCATCGGCCGCACCCCTTTAAAGTTGCCGCCTTTGCCTTCGCTGCCTTCGCCGTTGCTGTCACCGTTGTCAGCACCTTCGTCATCGCTGCTGTCAGCGCTGTCGAGTTCGGCCTCCTCGGCCTCATCACCATCTTCAGCGCGGCCGGCGCCTTCGCAGAAGCGCACCACTTTGCCGCCTTCAGAGAAGAGCATGATCTCGCTGTTGCCATCGGTGATATCAACACCGATCAGTTCGTCGCCATCACGCAGGTTGATGGCACGAATGCCGGAGGAGAGCGGACGGCTGAAATCCGACAGGCTGGTTTTCTTCACCACCCCTTTGGCGGTGGCAAAGAACACATATTTGTCAGCCTCATACTCTTTGACCGGCAAGATGGCAGTGATGCGCTCGCCATCTTCGAGCTTGAGCATGTTGACGATCGGTTTGCCGCGGGCACCACGGCTGGCCAGCGGCAGCTGGTAGAC
>JAGOCY010000184.1 GCA_017998495.1 Corallincola sp. | reverse complement strand
GCAAGGTGCGCATCATCTCGACCCATAACGGTATCGAGAACCTGTTCAATACCCTGATCATGGAAACCCGAGCAGGCAAGCGGCAAAGCTACTCCATTCACCGCATCGATATTGAAACCGCCTGTAAAGAAGGGCTTTACCAGCGGATTTGTCAGGTCAAGAAGAAAGAGGCGTGGAGCATCGATGGCGAGCACAAATGGCTGGCCGAACTGCTGTCAGACTGCGCCACCGAAGAGGACGCCAGAGAGGAATATTACTGCGAGCCAAAGAGCGGCGGCGGTGCCTATATCAGCCGAGGCCTGCGCGAACGGGCCGCCTGTGGTGATGGCCCCGTGCTGCGCTTCACCGGCTCGGCCGCCTTTAACGCGGCCAGCGAATCGGAGCGCAATGCCGAAATGCAGGAGTGGCTGGAGGCCGAAGTCTTCCCCGAGCTGATGAAGCTGGATCGCAGCCATCGCCACGCCCTGGGCGAAGACTTCGCCCGTTCCGGTGACCTGACGGTATTCGCCCCCATTGAGGTGCTGCCGGATACCCGCCGCCGGGTGCCGTTCACCGTCGAGCTGAAGAACACCCCGTTCAAGCAGCAGGAACAGGCGCTCTATTTTATCTGCGATCGCCTGCCGCGCCGTGATGGCGTGTGGCTCGATGCCCGTGGCAATGGCCAGTATCTGGCCGAACAGGCAGCCTATCGCTACGGCCAAGAGGTGGTGCAGGTGATGCTGTCGGTCGGCTTCTATCGCGAGAACATGCCCCGCTTCAAGGCAGCGTTTGAAGACGATGAGCTGGAGCTGCCCAAGCACGAAGACATCATCACCGATCTGGGGCAAATCCAGATCTACCGTGGCACCCCAGGCATTGACGACAGCCGCACCCAGGGCAGCGATGGCAACAAGCGCCACGGCGACTCGGCGGTGGCCATCTTCTTGGCCTATCTGGCCAGCCGCGCAGAAAACCAGATTTATGAACTGCACCGCATCGCCAAGGTGGGTGCGCCAGCAAAAGACAACGATGGCCAGCGGCAAATGAACATGACCCGCGGCCTGCGTAACGGAGGCGGATTATTGTGACCACCATTCTCGATGCACGTGGCAACCCCATCAAACCCGACAAGCCGCAGCTGAGCGCAGATATCGCGCTGGCCCATACCACTAGCGTGCGCAACCCGCGCCCCAACAGCGTGGCCAGCACCATCACCCCGATGCGGCTGGCTGGCCTGTTGCGATCAGTAGTGGATGGCAACAACCCGCAGGACTATATGACGCTGGCCGAGGAGATCGAAGAGCGTGATCTCCATTACGCCTCCGTGCTGCGCACCCGCAAGCTGGCGGTGGCCGCGCTTCCGCCCAGTGTAGAAGCGGCCAGTGATGACGCCGCCGATAAGCGACTGGCCGATGAAGTGCGCAAGATGATGGATAGCGACCAGATCCCCGAGCTGTTCTTCGACTTGCTCGATGGCCTTGGCAAGGGCATGGGGGTCTGCCAAATCCTGTGGGATACCACCGTCACACCCTGGGTGCCAAAGGATTACAAATGGGTTGACCCCCGCTATCTGCGTCCGGATGCCGACACCCTGAGCGAGATCTTGCTGATCAGCGACGATGCGCCCCAGGGAAAACCGCTGGAGCCTTACAAATTCATCGTGCATCTGCCACGCACCAAGTCTGGCAGCATCTGGCGCAATGGCCTGACCCGCCTGTGCGCCGTGATGTATATGCTCAAGTCGTTCACTATCCGCGACTGGTGGGCGTTTGCCGAGGTGTTCGGCATCCCCATCCGCGTTGGCAAGTACGGGCCGAATGCCACCCCAGAGCAGATTGCCACCCTCAAGAACGCGATCGCCACCATCGCCAGCGACTCGGGCGCCATCATTCCGGATAGCATGATGGTCGAGCTGGTTGAAACCGCGAAGGGAAACGGCGGCGATACCTTGTTCGAGAATATGGCCCGCTGGGCCGATGAGCAGACCAGTAAGGCGACGCTCGGCCAGACCATGACCACCGATGATGGCAGCAGCAGGGCGCAGGCCACCGTACACAACGAGGTGCGGCTGGATATCGCCAAATGGGATGCCCGCCAGCTTGAATCGACCATCAACGAGTACCTGGTCAAGCCATTCATCATCCTGAACTGGGGTGTGCAGAAGGCTTACCCCCGCGTCTGTATCCGTGTGCCGGAGCCGGAAGACCTCAAGCTGACCGTAGATAGCTTGATGCCGCTGATTGATCGTGGGATGCGTATCAGCGAAAGCGAGATGCGTGACAAGTTCGGGCTGGCCGACCCGAAAGCCGATGAGACGGTGCTGCAACCGCTGACCGCGATGGAGGCCGCCGCCATGCAGCCGCTGGCCCTTAACCGCCAGCAGCCGCAGCGTTTGGCCATCAACCGGATCCAGCAGCCCAGCGAGCAGGCCATCGAGCAGCTGACCGAAGAGGCCCTTGGCGATTGGGTAGAGGTGGGCGGCGATGACTTTATGAACCCGATCCTCGAATTGGCGGCCAAGGCCAAGAGCTTTGAAGAGTTCAATGATGGCCTGCTCAAGCTGCAAGAGACCTTGACCGCCGAGCAGTTCACCCCGCAGCTGGCCGATTACCTGTTCCGGATGCGTGGCATGGGGGATGTGCAAGATGCCTGAACCCAAGGTGTCAGCCTTTCCGCCAAAAGAGGCGCTCGACTGGTTCAAGAAAAAGGGGCTGCAGCCCGGGTTTGATTATCGAGATGTCTGGAAGGAGGAGCACAGCAACGCCTGCACCGTCGCCAAGATGCTCAACGCCGATCTGCTGGTCGAGGTGCGCGCCCTGGTCGAGCAGGCGCTGGAGCAGGGCCAGACCTATCAGCAGTTCGCTGCCGTGCTAAAGCCGCTGCTGGTCAAGTCTGGATGGTGGGGCGTGCAACAGATGGATGACCCTCTGACCGGCGAAACCAAGCCGGTACAACTGGGCAGTGAAGGGCGGATAAAGATCATTTACCGCACCAACATGCGCACCGCCCGCGCCGCTGGCCAGTGGCAGCGCATCGAACGCACCAAGCGGGCCATGCCCTATCTGACCTACACCATCGGGCCAGCGCGGGAGCACCGCGCCCTGCACCTGAGCTGGCGCGGAATTACCCTGCCGGTAGATGATCCATGGTGGCAAACCCATATGCCGCCCAACGGCTGGGGCTGCCACTGCGGGGTGCGCCAGATCAGCAAGTTCGAATACGCCAAGCTGCAGGGTGATGGCGGGTTCACATTCAGCGCGCCCAACGATGGCACCAGCGAGTGGGTGAACAAGCGGACCGGTGAAGCAGAGACCCTGCCAAAGGGGATCGAGCCGGGGTGGGATTACAACCCTGGCAAGCGCCGCGAGCAGGCGTTGCAAGTCGACCTGAAAGCCAAGGAGCAAACATTGCGCCAAACGCTCTCTAAGCCGCTGTAAGCGTTTTTGGCTACCATCGCACGAACAGTTACCCAGCTTTTGAATCTGAGGCGATTTAAATTGGTTTTAAAGATGGTGTGTGGTGGTGTCGAAGGTGCTAGTTTCTGCCTGCGCCACCATCCCCCCGCCAGCGGTGATCGTCACCACGGCGACCAGATAGACCCGACCACATTGGCAAGCTGACCCGCCATCTGTATCATGTGATGACCGGTCATCGCCGTGCCACTCAGTTCCGCCCAATCCATCCCCCCTCTGAATAGCGCGAAAAGCGTCATTACAGGCCAGCCCCCCAGCTGGCCCATTATCGATTCGTCCAAACAAACCCATTCAACCCAAGCCACCCGGCGGGAGGTTGTTATGTGACGGAGCGATCATGCACCAACGTACCCACATCGCCATCTGCTTTGACATGTCCCGCATGGTGGCAGAAGACCAGAGCAACTGGCTGCCGATGATCCCGACCGGGATTTTTACCGGGCGTGACGGTCGCAGCTGGAACAACTCTGATCCGGATGGCGTGGTGTCGGCCTTCACCATGAAGCTGCCATTCGATGTTGAACACGCAACCGAAACCCGCGAAGGCAACACCGAGGCGGTCGGCTGGATTGTCGAGCTGCAGAACCGCAGCGGCGAAATCTGGGGCCGTGTGGAGTGGAACGCAGAAGGCAGTGAGCTGATTGAAGGCAAGAAGTTCGGCTTCTACTCACCGGCCTTTGACTATTCACCGGTTGATGGGCGGGTGGTGGCAATGTCCAGCGCTGGCCTGACCAATAAACCCAATCTCTATGTACCCGCCCTCAATAACCAAGAGGATCACACAGTGAAACTGCCCCTTATCCTGACCCAGCTGCTGGGCCTGGCTGAGGATGCCACCGCCGAACAGGCCGTGACAGCCATCAACGCCATGCAAGCGCAAAACCAGATTGCCCTCAACGCCCAGCAAGACCCGACCAAGTTTGTTCCTGCTGCCACCCATCAGATGGCCCTGAACCGCGCTCAGGTTCTTGAGACCAAGCTGGCCGAGATCGAACAGTCCAAGGTGGATGCGCTGGTTGATGC
>JAGOCY010000183.1 GCA_017998495.1 Corallincola sp. | reverse complement strand
TTCGCGCCAACCATATCGGCGACTGGGCACCCAGTTTGGCATGCTCATCGCCTATCTGGAGAAGATGGAAAACGAGCACGCCAGCGATCTGCAGCTGGCCGACCTTGAAGCCTTCTACCGCGAAGCCAAGAAGCACTACGACGACGACGCCGCCTTCGCCGAGCGCGCCCGCGCTTATGTGGTCAAGCTGCAGGGCGGTGACGACTACTGCCTGACCATGTGGCGCAAGCTGGTGGCGGTGACCATGGAGCAGAACCAGCGCATCTACGACCGTCTCAATGTCAGCCTGAGCAATGGCGACATCATGGGCGAGAGCCTCTACAACCCGCTGCTGCCGCAGGTGGTGGCCGATCTCAAAGCGCAGGGGCTGGCGGTCGAGGATGATGGTGCCCAGGTGGTGTTCCTCGATGAGTTCAAAGGCAAGGATGGCGAGGCCCGTGGCGTGATCGTGCAGAAGCGCGATGGCGGCTATCTCTACACCACCACCGACATCGCCTGCGCCAAATATCGGGTGGAGACCTTGGGCGCCGAGCGGGTGCTCTATTTCATCGATTCGCGTCAGGCCGAGCACCTGCAGCAGGCCTGGACCATCGCCCGCAAGGCCGGCTATGTGCCGGCCAGCGTCAGCCTCGAGCACCACGCCTTTGGCATGATGCTGGGCAAGGATGGGCGGCCGTTCAAAACCCGCAGCGGCGGCACCGTTAAATTGGCCGACCTGCTGAGTGAAGCGGTGGAGCGCGCCGGCAGCCTGATCCGCAGCAAGAACCCGGAGATCAGCGACAGCGAGCTGGCCACCATCGCCGAGGCGGTGGGCATAGGCGCGGTCAAGTACGCCGACCTGTCGAAGAATCGCACCACCGATTACATCTTCGACTGGGACAACATGATCACCTTCGACGGCAACACCGCCCCCTACATGCAGTACGCCTACACCCGCGTCGCCTCGCTGCTGGCCCGCCACGCCGGTGCCATCGACATGGCAGCGCCTTTTGCCATTGAGCATGAGCGCGAGCAGGAGCTGGTCACCCAGCTGCTGGCCTTCAACGATGCGGTGCAGAGCGTGGCCGCCAAGGGGATGCCGCACCTGATGTGCGCCTACCTGTATGAACTGGCCGGGCGCTTCTCCAGCTTCTATGAAGCCTGCCCGATCCTGTCGGCCGAGGCGGCGGTCAAGGCCAGCCGCCTCAAGCTGGCGCTGCTCACCGCCCGGGTGCTCAAGCTCGGCCTCGGCCTGCTCGGCATCCACACCCTGGAGAAGATGTAACCATGGCCAGCGATTACGCCAACCGCGCGCGCAAACCGCGCGGCCCCGCCAAAAAGGGGGGCAAGGGTGGCAAAGGGCGCAAAGGCGGTAGCGAGCGCAACCTGCAAGGGTTGATCCTGATGGTGGGCGCGGCCTTGGCGGCGCTGATCGTGGTTGGCATCCTGATCCTGAAAAAAGATCAGCAGCCGGTGGTGGCGCCGCCAGTGGCACCGGCCAAGAGCGCCAAGCCGCTGCCCGACAAGCCCACCGAGGAGTGGAGCTACATCGAGGAGCTGGAGAACAAGAAGGTGGAGGTGACGGTACCCGATGCCCCCAGCAGCGGCCCGTATCAGCTGCAGTGCGGCAGCTTCCGCCAGCGTGATCAGGCCGAATCGATGCGCGCCAAGATCGCCTTCCAGGGGCTGGAGTCGACCATTCGCAGCAGCGAGGGCAGCAACGGCCTGTGGTACAAGGTGGTGCTCGGCCCCTTCGACACCAAGCGTGAGGCCCAGAAGCACATGCACACCCTGTCGCGCGCCCAGGTCACCACCTGCCAGGTGTGGAAGTGGACCAAGGGCTAAGCCAGTTGCGCCACCGCCCGGGGTTGAAATCCCCGGCGCTGGCATCCATATCCCGGTAATCGGGTCGCGCCAGCGGCCATTACCGGGAGTCCGCTGTGACCACAATCGTCTCTGTTCGCCGCAACGGCATGGTCGCCATCGGTGGCGATGGCCAGGTCAGCCTGGGCAACACCGTGATGAAGGGCAACGCGCGCAAGGTGCGTCGCCTCTACCACGACAAGGTACTGGCCGGCTTTGCCGGCGGCACTGCCGACGCCTTCACCCTGTTTGAACGCTTTGAGCGCAAGCTGGAGATGCACCAGGGCCATCTGGTGCGCGCCGCCGTCGAGCTGGCCAAAGACTGGCGCACCGACCGCGCCCTGCGCCGGCTCGAGGCCCTGCTGGCCGTGGCCGACAGCGAAAACTCGCTGATCATCACCGGCAACGGCGATGTCATTCAGCCGGAGGACGATCTGATCGCCATCGGCTCCGGCGGCCCCTTTGCCCAGGCCGCCGCCCGCGCCCTGCTGGACAACACCGAGCTGTCGGCGCGCGACATCGTCGACAAGGCGCTGACCATCGCCGGTGATATCTGCGTGTTCACCAACCAGCACCACACCATTGATGTGCTCGGCGACTCGTCGCGTACCTGAGGAGTTTTTCATGAGCGAAATGACCCCGCGCGAGATCGTCTCCGAGCTCGATCGCCATATCATCGGCCAGCAGGCCGCCAAAAAGGCGGTGGCCATCGCCCTGCGCAACCGCTGGCGACGGATGCAGCTGGGGGCCGAGCTGCGCGCCGAAGTGACCCCCAAGAACATCCTGCTGATCGGCCCCACCGGCGTCGGCAAAACCGAGATCGCCCGGCGGCTGGCCAAGCTGGCCAACGCCCCCTTTATCAAGGTGGAGGCGACCAAGTTCACTGAGGTGGGCTATGTCGGCAAAGATGTGGAATCGATCATCCGCGACCTGACTGACGCGGCGGTGAAGATGATCCGCGAGCAGGAGGTGGAGCGCCACCGCCACCGCGCCGAAGATCTGGCCGAAGAGCGGCTGCTCGACGCCCTGCTGCCGCCACCGCGTGAAGGCTGGGGCGACAGTGGCGCCGATAACAGCAGCACCCGTCAGGCCTTTCGCAAAAAGCTGCGCGAAGGCCAGCTCGACGACAAGGAGATCGAGCTGGATATGGCCCCCAGCGTCGCCAATGTCGAGATCATGGCCCCGCCGGGGATGGAGGAGCTGACCCAGCAGCTGCAGGGGATGTTCCAGAACCTGGGCCAGGGCAAGAAAACCAAGCGCCGGCTCAAGGTGCGTGATGCGCGCAAGCAGCTGATCGACGAAGAAGCCGGCCGCCTGCTCAACCCCGAAGAGCTGAAAGCCAAGGCGCTGCACGCGGTGGAGCAGAACGGCATCGTCTTTCTCGACGAGATCGACAAGATCTGCAAACGCGGCGAAACCAGCGGCCCCGATGTCAGCCGCGAAGGGGTGCAGCGCGATCTGCTGCCCTTGATCGAAGGCTGCACCGTCAACACCAAGCACGGCATGGTCAAAACCGACCATATCCTGTTTATCGCCTCCGGCGCCTTTCAGATGAGCAAACCCTCGGATCTGGTGCCGGAGCTGCAGGGCCGCCTGCCGATCCGGGTCGAGCTGGAATCGCTCACCGCCGGCGACTTCGTGCGCATCCTCACCGAGCCGGACGCCTCGCTCATCACCCAGTACAAGGCGCTGCTGGCCACCGAAGGGGTGACCGTGGAGTTCACCAGCGACGGCATTGAACGCATTGCCAACGCCGCCTGGCAGGTGAATGAGCGCACCGAAAACATCGGCGCCCGCCGCCTGCACACGGTGCTGGAGAAGCTGATGGAGGAGATCTCCTTCGCCGCCGCCGACCACAGCGGCAGCAAACTGCAGATCGATGCTGGCTATGTCGAGGCCCATTTGGGTAGTCTGGTGGCCGATGAAGATCTGAGCAGGTTCATTCTCTAGTGCCCAACGTTCACCGTGGCCCCGTGGTCACCGCCGTCAAAGCCGAGAAGGCGACCCGCAGTCTGCGGGTCACCTTCGCCGACGGCACAGAGTTCCAGCTGCCGTGGGAATACCTGCGCGTCCACAGCCCCTCGGCCGAAGTGCAGGGCCATGGCAACCCCAAGATCGTCGCCCACAAGAAAGAGGTGGCGATCAGCGCCATCGAGCCGGTGGGCAACTACGCCATCAAAATCACCTTCGACGACGGCCACGACAGCGGCATCTACAGCTGGCAGTGGCTGTACATGCTCGGCCGCGACCACGACAAGTTGTGGGCCGATTACGTCGAGCGGCTGCACGCCGCGCGGCTGACCAGGGAACCCCGCCTTGATTTCAAGATGATGTGAGGCGCTGCCTCACCCACCGCCTGACCTGGCCGTGCCGCTGCGTGGCGTGGCGGCGAGATCTCTACCCCACTTTGGTAAAGGGGGGCTGGGGGGATTTGGGTTTGGAATGCCAACTGCGTTGGCGAGCTGGCCTGCTGCGCAGGCGGTGGTTTTTGCCGCTACGCGGCAGAGTCGCCTGCGGCGCCCGGAGTGGGCTTTCGCGCCCACACGACGAGCAGGAGGAGGGTGGCCTGACCCTCCTCCTGCACCTCCAGCAGGCCCGGTAGAGCAGCGCTATCTGGATCTGTGGCCTGTTCCG
>JAGOCY010000182.1 GCA_017998495.1 Corallincola sp. | reverse complement strand
CTGCCACTGTGGCCGCAGCTGCTGCGGCAGATAGAAACGGATGCGGCGGCGATCATGAGGGTGGAGCACCGCCACTGGCTGGCCAGCATTGACCATCTCACCGGGGCGAAACAGCACCTCGGCCACAGTGGCGGGCTCCTGCGCCTGCTGGCGGCTTTGGCTGAGCTGCCACTGGGCCTGTTGCAGCCGCGCCGTGGCGGCGTCAACTGCCGCAGCGGCCGCCCGTTGGGCGTCGTCGCGGCCGGCCAGGCGGGCGCTGGCCAAGGCGGCCTCGGCGCCGGCCAGTTGCTGGCGCTGACTATCCAGATTGGCTTTGGCCTGATCAAAGGCCTCGCGGCTGGTCAGGCTGCGCGCCAGCAACTGCTGCTGGCGTTGATACTGGGCATGGGCCAGGGCCACGCCAGCGGCGGCCTCCTGCTGCCGGGCCTCCAGTACCGCCAACTCCTCGCTGCGGGCGCCGAGTGCCAGATCGTCGCGTTGGGCTGCGGCCTGAGCCAGCAGTGCCTGGGCCTCGGCAACAGTGGCCTGATAGGGCGCTGGGTCGAGGGCAAACAGCAGATCGCCCGGTTGCAGCTGCTGCCCCGGCTGCAGAGGCACCTGCAGCAACGGCCCGGCCACGGCACTGGCGGCATACAGCGGCTCGGCCTCGATATAGCCTTGCCAGCGATCGGTGCCCACTTGGGGCTGGCAGCCGCTGATGACGATCGCGCTAAGAAGCACGGCGGTCAGTGGGGTGCGCATGATTCCTCCGTCGGCGCCGACGCTGATGACGGCTCGGCGCTGGCCGCCATGGCACGCAGCGCCGCCAGCGAAAAATCGGCAATATGATCGGCGGTCTGCTCCAGGCTCTGTTCATCGGCGTAGGCGCCGGGGGCCAGCTGGCTGACCACCGGCCGGGCAAAGAAATAGAAGGCACATTGACCGACGACGCTGAGCACCAGTCGTTTCAGCCGCATCTCCCGTCGTTCGCCGGTCAGCTCACCGATCACCTTGGCCAGCTGGGTCAGCTGCGGGCGGGCCACCTGTTCGATCAGGGTATTGAGTGCGGCTGTTGGCTGGGCAAATTCGCGGGCAACGATGCGGGTGAGTGGAATAGGGGCGCCGGGGGCACAGAAGCGGTGGAGCAGGGCATGGATCATCGCCCGCAGCCGCTCCGGCGGTGGCAGCGCTTCCGCGCCGGGCGGGATCAGGGGCCAGTGGCTGAGGTGGTGAGCCAGCTGTTGCTCCAGCATTGCCTGATATAGCCCAAGCTTGCCGCCAAAGTGATAGTTGATGGCTGACACTGGCTGACCGGCACGGGTAGCGATGTCGGTGACCCTGGCGCCATCGAAGTAGTGGTCGGCAAATACGGCAGCAGCAGCGTCCAGCAGCTGTTGGCGGGTACTGTCAGCGCGGCTGACGGCAGGTGTGGCTTGGGACATTTTTGAAATCGATTTCAAAACGTGATTTCAAGATAGTCACCCGCGCTTGTGGCTGCAACAGGCAAAAACAGCAAGGGCCCCAGTGGGGGCCCTTGTCCGTTACTCGATATATTTAAATTCAACGAGTTACTCAAAGACCTCGCGCAGGGCATCGGTGGCTTCGCGCGCGCCTTCACCCACGGCTTTGGCACCATCGCGGCTGGCATGACCAATGTCGCGCGTCAGCTCCCGGGTGGCCTGGCCAACAGCTTTGGCGCCATCGCGGGTGGCATGACCAACGTCACGGGTCACCTCTTTAGTGCCCTGTTTGGTCTCCTGCCACGCCTGATCAGCCGAGGCAGAACCATCAGTGGCGCAGGCACTAACTGCGATCAGGGCGCTCACCAACAGCAAGGACAGACGGGTTGTCATTATCGTTCCTCCACAGTGTTGGGCTGATGATAGGCGATCAGGACCGTTCCGGCACCCGCTTCAACACCTCGACCAGCAGCTGCCAGAAGCGGCCAACACTGGCGATATCCACCCGCTCATCCGGTGAGTGGGGGAAGCGGATGGTGGGACCAAAAGAGACCATGTCCCAGTGTGGGTAGGCGGCTTTGAACAGCCCGCACTCAAGGCCGGCGTGGATCACCATAATGTTGGGGATGGTGCCAAACAGCTGCTCGTGGCTGTCGCGCACCAGCTGCATGGCGGTGGAGCGGGTGTCCGGCTCCCATCCCGGGTAGCTGCCGCCAACCTCAATGCTGGCGCCCGCCAGCGCGGCCACCGCCTGCATCTGTTCCACCACATCCTGTTTGCCGGAGTCACGCAGCGAGCGGATGAGGCAGAGCAGATCGGCCTGATCCTCACCCAGCTGCATCACCCCGAGGTTGGTGGAGGTTTCCACCACACCGCTCATGGCATCGCTCATCCGCACCACCCCGTTGGGCAGACTGCGGATCAGTGCCAGCAGGCGCTGCTGGCTGTCGCGAGTCAGTGGCCGTGGGCGCTGATCGAGGGGGCTGATGGCCAGCTTGAAGTTGGGATCAGCCAGCTTCAGCTCATCGGCCATCTGGGTGAAGTAGCGATGCAGGGCCGCGGTCAGCGCCTCTTCCTGGCCGGCAGCCACCACCACCACGGCGCTGGCTTCGCGCGGAATGGCATTGCGCAGGCTGCCGCCACGCAGGTCGGCCAGCTGCAGCCCAACTTCTGCACCAGCGGCCTGTAACAGCCGGCCGAGCAACTTGATGGCATTGCCGCGATAGCGGTGAATGTCACAGCCACTGTGGCCGCCGCGCAGGCCAGACAGGGCCACGCGCAGGGTGACACCCTCGGCCAGCGGCGCCAACCGGCTGAGTGGCAGGCGCAGGTGGGCATCGATACCCCCAGCACAACCCATGTAGACCTCACCATCTTCTTCAGAATCGGTGTTGAGCAGGATGGTGCCCTGCAGCAGCCCCGGCTTGAGGCCAAAAGCACCATCCATGCCCGCCTCTTCGTTGGTGGTGAGCAGCACCTCCAGTGGGCCGTGGGCAATGTCATCGCTGGCGAGCACCGCCAGGGCCGCCGCCATGCCGATGCCGTTGTCAGCGCCGAGGGTGGTGCCGGTGGCGGTCAGCCAGTCGCCATCGATGCGCGGCACTATGGGGTCACGGGTGAAATCATGGGCGGTGTCGCTGTTGGCCTGAGGCACCATATCGAGGTGAGCCTGAATGATGACGGGTTCGCGGTTGGCATAACCGGGCGTAGCAGATTTACGGATGATGAGGTTACCCACATCGTCAACCTCAGTTGCCAGCCCGCGCTGCTGCGCCCAGTCGAGGATCCACTGGCGCAACTGCTGCTCGTGATAGGAGGGGTGAGGGATGGCACAGATCTGTGCAAAGAATGACCACAGCGGCTGAGGCTGCAGGTTGGCAAGCAGGGGCGATGGCTGCGACACGACGACACTCCGGCGGGATAAAACCGCATTGGTTCGGGATGCGGGCAGTGTACTCAAGCTGGCTGCGTAACGGCAGTCATGGCCCGCGTCCCCGAGTGTGTTGCAGTCCCACCAGTCACGCTTTGTTTACAGCGATCACGGTCGATGCCTTTCGTTGATCCAGACCGTTGGGAATTGGGGCGCCTTTGGGTAGCATGCGGCAACTTTTTTGTAACCGGACGCCGCCGATGAACGCCTTGCTTGAGCGCTTGTTCCACCTCAGCCGCAACAACACCAGTATCCGTCAGGAAGTGGTGGCAGGCTGGACCACCTTTCTGGCCATGGCCTATATCGCCGCGGTCAACCCGCTGATCCTGGCTGACGCCGGCATGCCCCAGGAATCGGTGTTTGTCGCCACCTGTCTGGCGGCGGCCTTCGGTACCTTGCTGATGGGGGTGCTGGCCAACTACCCGATCGCGCTGGCCCCCGGTATGGGGCTGAATGCCTTCTTTACCTATGGCGTGGTGCTTGGCATGGGCTACAGCTGGCAGCAGGCCCTCGGGGCGGTATTGCTGTCTGGCGGGCTGTTTGTGCTGCTGTCGGTGAGCAAGCTGCGCGAAACCATCATCAATGCCATCCCCGTGGGGCTCAAGATCGGTATCGCTGCCGGTATCGGCCTGTTTCTCGGGCTGATTGGCCTGAAGAATGCCGGCATTGTGGTTGACCATCCAGCCACCCTGGTGACCCTGGGCGACATCAAATCGACGCAGGTGCTGCTGGCACTGCTGGGCTTTGCCTTGATTGTCGCCCTTGAGGCCCGCAAGGTGCGCGGTGCGGTGATCATTGCGGTGCTGGCCATTACCGGTCTTGGCCTGCTGTTTGACCCGGCACAGACCTTTAAAGGTGTGGTCTCCATGCCACCGTCGGTAGCCCCGACCTTTATGGCGTTGGAGATCCCGGATCTGCTGGATCTGACCCTGTGGAGTGTGGTGTTTGCCCTGCTGTTTGTTGACCTGTTCGATACCGCCGGCACCCTGACCGCTGTTGCTCACAAGGGCAAGATGCTGGATGCCCAAGGCCGTCTGCCGCGTATGGGCCGTGCTCTGCTGGCTGACTCAACGGCCACCGTGGTGGGCTCGGTGATGGGTACCTCCAGCAC
>JAGOCY010000181.1 GCA_017998495.1 Corallincola sp. | reverse complement strand
GGTAGCACGAGAGCGTGCGCAGATCGTTGAAGAAGCGTTGGCGTGCAGACAGGCGCTCACACAGCAATCGGTACTGACCATCGCACCACTGCAGCACGGTGTGCATGAGGTAAGCCAGGATGATCAGGGTGGCCAGTAGGCTGGCCAGATGCTTCTTGCCGTGGCCGTAGTTGTGCTCGAAATGGTAGCCCTTGGTTTTGAGGACGTTGTTGTTTTCGTTCTCGATTTTCCATCTCGCCCGGCCTGCGGCGACGACTTCGGCGACGTTGTCGGCACGTACGGCATGGGAGGTGGCAAAGGCGTTGCGGTACAGCACCCGTCCGTTCTCAGTGGTACTGGTGAGCTCGCACCAATTGACCTGCACTGCGTCGTCGGCTGAGCGATCAGGCCGGCCTGGCTCAGTGCTGTTGGGATGACAGTACGGGCGGCGCACATGGCGAAAACTCCTATCCGGTAAAGGTGTCAGGATAGACCAAAGGCCATAATGAGAATTGCTGCTCTGGTAGCCACTTTCTCGCTTAGCGTACGATTTTTTCCGAATTCTGAGACGGCCCCATGTAAAGCTCCACCAGAAACCGCGTTGGAAAACTCAGCGCAAAGCCAATCACTGTGAGGACGGGTACCAGACCGAAGGCCGCAAGCACAGAAGGTGTGGCGTCCAGCTCATTGAGAGCCTTGCCCATCGCGGCGACGGAGAATGTCGGTTGATAATCCCCCCTCATTGACCGGCGGACCAGCCGCCAGCCTCGGCGCAGGCGCTGCCACCACAGACCGATTAGCGGCGCTGTGGCAAGGAGGTAAGCAGCGATGTATCCATCCATGTTCACGCCGTGGCCGCGCAAACTGAGCCAGTAGTCGCTGGTGAGTGCGATCAGGGCCAGCGGCACACCCAGGGCCAGCTCCGCATACGCGGGCAGTCCGCCATGGCGGAGCCAGCGGCGCGTATCTGCGACCGCATCCACGACAAGACCACAGAGAGAAAAAGCGCACTTGCGCGCACAACTGACCATGGAGGAGGGGGAGATATGGATAAGTTTCATGCTGTTACTGCCATTACTGCTGCGGTTCTCGTGAACCGAACACAGCATCCCACAGTCGCGCAAACGCGCAACTGACCAGCACAGCCTTTCGCTATGGCATCGCCACTGGCAGGGCGGCGCTCAACACCGTGAAGTGCAACTCAGCCACCGCCATTGCCCGCAATGCCGGCAGAGTGTGACGGGTTAACGCCAGCGCCACAGAAGGTTGCTCGCCACCATTCATCGACGAGTCGTGGAGGTACTGAGCAAGGTCATCCTCGCCATTCAGGCCAAGCCCGATGATCGAGGTTTGGCCCAGGTATTCGGTATAGCTTTCGCTCGCGTCGCCGCCCGCCATAAGGCCGCGATGGCAGCGAGGATCGAGGTCGGCACGATGCAGCAGCAGATGTTCAACCAGGGCATTCAGCAGCACGGCTTCGGGACGGCTGGCCAGCTCTGGCTCAAGGGCTGGCAGGTTAGCTTCAAGCCATGCCAAGGAGTGCTCCATCTTGACCGCATGCGCTTGGCGCCATGCGTCGCTGTGTTCAAATTGCTGGAGTGAGGCCACGCTCCGAATGACCTCCAGATTGTCATCAACGTCATAACCGATGTCAGCGACCGCATCACAGAACGCTGGATAGTCGCTGGTCAGGCGCTCACGAACGTCGTCATCACTGAGGGTGCTGTCGGTCAGCAGGGCGATGCCCTCAGCCGGTAGCGCCCCTTTCTCGCGGCCATCAAAGAGCCAGACCAGCTCGCAGTGATACTGCTCGGCAAACGAATGGACAAACTCCTTATCCCCCATGACGGACATGAACTGCAGGTAAACGAACCACGCCGTTAACAGCGGCTGCGGCAGATGCAGAACAGGCACATCCAGCTTGCAGACGCCCGGCCATGCCTCCATTCGCAAGCCGAGGCTGCAGTTCTCATTCACGATGCTGAGGGAGTAGCAGAACTCAGGATCGAGTGGCGCATCAGCGTGAGCGGCCAACACTGGCGAGGTACTCATCTGCTCGCGCACCAGCGCCAAGGTGGCATCGAGCTGGGCGCGCAACCGGGACTGAATGGTCGAGCAGATGGCTTGCGCAGCAGACACCTGCTGTGGGGTTGCGGCTGGCGCGGCCAGAAAGTGCCGGATCTCGGCCTGGGTCGCCAGCTTCTCCGAGGCTGCCCAGCTCAGTAGCTGGGCCATGTTGCCAGCGTCATCACTGATGGTGCTATCTATCGCTGAGCGAGAGAGCGACAGCGCCTCCGGCAGGATGAAGCCATTAAAGGCCAGCGCGCCACGACTTAAAGCGGTGGGATCAAGTCGGCAGGGAGCTGGTGCTGCTTCGCTGGGCGTAACAGCAGCCTCGCCACCGCCGTAGATGTCGAGGCGGGCCAGACGAGTGCTGGCCGCTGGGACGCTACTGCTGCAGAGGGCTGCTGCGTGAGCCATTGGGAGATCTCCTGTTGGATGGCGGACTTCTTAGCCATTGACTTTCACCGGGGGCAGCACGACATGCACCACCCGCACCCCTGACTCTACCCGCACATCCGAATCGAGCACCTCGGTGAAGCGAAGCTGGGGGAACGTCTGGCGTAGCTGCGTCACGTTGTCGGCGAGCGACTGGCCGGGCAGCGGCGCATCCACGACGGTGGCGCCAATCTTGAACTTCAACGGCAGCTGATCTGCCCGCGCAACTGTGATCGCCATGATGGGTGCTCCGTTACAGGCTGTCGGCTTCGCCGGATTCAAAGCTATCGCTGGCGGTCGCAGAGGCGACAGTCTGCGGCTGCTCGTCGTCATCCAAGTCCCGAACTTCGTCTGCAGGGCTGGTGGTGGTCGCTTGCTTGGCGGCTGCAGGCTTGGCCTTGGCGCTCTTGTGAGCCATGGCGGCGCTCTCGGTGTTGGCTGCCAGTGCCGAGAAGTCGGTGGCCACCGGCTGGAAGGAGGCACAGAACGCGGTGATCTGCTCTTGCAGGTACACATCCACTTCACCGACCGGGCCGGTAACGACAAGTGGGTGGGCCAGGATGGCGCGGAGCTGGTCTGCCCGCTCGCGGGTCTTGGCGTCACGATGGATCAGCAGGTCGGTCTGCGGCTTGGGGATGGCAGAGAGGATCACTTGAATGCCGTCATTGCCATCGGCTTTGATGGTCAGCGTCACGCCCTCAAGGGCGGCATCACGAATGAAGTGGGCGAGTTGCTCGATCATGGGGTCGATTCCTTGGCGTTGGAGAGGTCAGGATGGGGCAGGTGCTGGAACGCGCCACTGGCTCGGTGACGGCCCCACGCCCTCAGCGTGAGGCCATCACCCCGTAGGTCAGCGCAGGCTGGCCAGATAGCCCGCTTCGGGGGCGTAGGGTGACCAGTCGAACTCGGTAAAGGCCATCACCGCCTTCACAAAAGACTTCTTGTCGCCGTTCTGCAGCTTGGCGAATGCCGCAGTGCCTTTGGCGGCGTCATAGGCGGCAGCAAAGCCAGCATCGTTGAGCAGGGCCACCAGACCATCCTTGGTGTACTGGCTCAGGATCTCGTTAGTGGGCTTCCAGGCGGCGGTGGCCAGCGCCACAGCCTCCGGCTGCACTTTGAACACCGCGATCAGCACATCGATCATGTGGCCGATATGGGAGCCGGTGGGGGTGGCCACCGTGGTGGACAGATGGGTGACTGCCTCGTTGAGCAGCGTTTGCAGGGTCGGGAGATCATGGCCCATCAGCACCTTGATCTTGTCGGCAAGGCCAAAGGTGGCGCTACGGGACGCAAGCGGTTCGACTTCGCACTGCATGGTCTGAGCCAGCGAAGCAATAACCAGCGCCGGGCGATAGCTGGGGATCGTGAGCAGGTGCTTGGCGGCAGTATCGCGCAGGATCTGGCGGTACATTTCAACCAGTGTGGCGCTGACTTTGGCCGGAGCGGCGGGCGCTTCCGCTGCGGCTACGGGCTTGGCCGCGCTCTTGGTGGCACTCGCGGCGGCAGCCTTGGTGGCCGGTGGGGTTGCGGCAGGCGCTTTTGCTGCAGCCTTGGTGGCTGCCGCGCTCTTGGCTTTCGCGCACTTGGTAAAGCAGGCTTTGTCGAGGCACTGGTTTTCGGTGATCTGACCTTCGCGGCCAGCACGGTTATCCATCACCACGGCGCGGCTCTGGCACTGCTGGCACTGCGTGAACTGGGTGTCACCCACCACGGCGGCGCTGACGGTGCTGCGCTGATCGTCAGCGACCTCGCTCAACAGGATCACCTTGCCGTAGGTTTCCTCCAGTTCGGCGCGGCGGACGGCGACGGCGTCATCGGTTTTCTTGCGATAACAGGCGGCATCCGAGCACATGGCTTCGGCGCCAATCGCATCAAACAGACCGGCTTGGGCCTGAGTGTTGTGGGGGCAGCCGCTACAGCCATTGGTATCAAAGAAGGCGCTGGCCAGCGGGCGCTGGGCACGGCCAGCCCGCTCTTTCAGGGTGTCAATGGACCAGCCTTCGGCGATGATCTTGGGC
>JAGOCY010000180.1 GCA_017998495.1 Corallincola sp. | reverse complement strand
TTCCGGCCACCAAGGCGGTGTTCGATCTCAGCCAAGGGCTGTGGCAGGAGGATCTCACCCTTGGCACCCGCGTCACCTATGTGGCCAGCCAGGATCAGGTGCCGGCCGACAACGCTGTCGCCGAGTACGACAGCTACGCCCTGTGGGATCTCTACCTCAGCTGGCAGCCGGCAATGGGCAGCCTGAGCGGCCTGCGAGTCGATCTGGCGGTCGATAACCTGACCGACCGTTACTACCGCCAGGCGTGGCAGACCCTGTATGAGCAGGGGCGCAATGCCCGCCTCGGTTTGCGCTACAGCTTCTGATTTTCGGCCAGCGGCTGCTCTGCCAGCCGCTGTTAACCCTGCGTTTGAGGTGATGTTATGACCATTGAACCATCGGCGCTGACGGCAGCAGTGGCTGCCCTTTATGCCAGTGAACCCGATCTGATGCTGGCCGACATGGCCCAGCGTCTGGGCTGCAGCGAACTGGAGGTGGCCAGCCGGCTGCCGGCTGAGGTGGCAACCCTGATGCCGCTGACCCTGATCGATGAGCTGCTGGAGTCGCTGCCCGAGTGGGGCCCGCTGACCACCATCGTCGCCAGCGGCGGCAGCATCTTTGAATTCAAGGGTGATTTTCCACGCGGCAAATATGGCCACGGTTACTACAACCTCTACACCAAAGGCGAGGGGCTGCACGGCCATCTCAAGATTGATGGCTTCGCCGCCGTGGCCCTCATTAGCAAGCCGTTTCGCGGCACCGAGAGTCACCATTTCTGCTTCTTTGGCAGCAACGGCAGCCCAGTGTTCAAGGTCTATCTCGGCCGCGACAAGGCCCGCCAACTGCTGCCGGAGCAGGTGGCCCATTTTCAGCGCTGGCGCCATGCCGTCAGCTGCGCCTCAACCCCGCTGACCGCCCAGGAGTGTGAGCCCAAGGAGTGTGAACAATGAACAGTGACCGGATCAGCAACCGCGTCGGCCCCGAGATCCTGGCCCTGCTGGAGCAGCAGCGCAGCCTGATGCTGGCCTCCATCACCCGCGACGGCTTGCCCTACGCCAGCTATGCCCCCTTTGCCGCCGGTGGCGACTGCCTTTATGTGCTGCTCAGCGAGATCGCCGTGCATGCCAACAATCTGCGCCTCAACCCGCAGGCCTCGGTGCTGGTGATCGAAGATGAAGCGAGCGCCGCCGAGCTGTTTGCCCGGCAGCGGGTGCAATACAGCGTCACCGCCGAGCGGCTGGCGCTGGAGACCGCCGAAGGGCAGAGCGGCCTAGCGCTACTGGTCGCCCGCCATGGCGAGCGCATCACCCAGCTCAGCCAGCTGAGCGACTTTCACCTGTTTCGCCTGGTGCCCAGTGCCGGCCGCTTCGTCAAAGGCTTTGGCAAGGCGTTCGCCTTCACCGGCCGCTCGCTGACCGGCGACAACATGGAGCATCTGCGTGAAGGCCATCGCCCGCGCAGCGGGGCAGCGGCGCTGCAGCCAGCGGAGACGGAGGGCGCCTGATGAGCCCGTTACTCACCCCGGAGATGACCGGCATTGCCTCGCCGTCGCCACTGCAGTATGCCTTTGGCGGCAAAAGCGGCCCTCACGCCGGCCGCGGTGGCGGCCAGCCGTCCCTGAGCGGCGACGCGGCCCAGCAGCAGCTGGGCCAGCTGCTGCAGCAGGGGGGCAGCGGCCGGCAGCGGGCGCTCTACATCCATATTCCGTTCTGCCGGGTGCGCTGCACCTTCTGCACCTTCTTCCAGCACGCCACCTCCACGCCGCTGGTGGATGGCTACTTCGCCCTGCTGCTGATGGAGCTGGCCGCCAAGGCCGCCACCCCTTGGGCGCAAAGCGCGCCGTTCGATGCAGTCTATGTTGGCGGTGGCACCCCCACCGATCTGCAGCCGTGGCAGATCCGCGAACTGGGGCTGGCCATTCGCGGCCAACTGCCGCTGGCTGACGACTGTGAGATCACCCTTGAGGGACGGCTCAACCGCTTTGATGACGAGCGTTATCAGGCGGCGCTGGCCGGTGGTTTTAACCGCCTGTCGTTCGGCGTGCAGAGCTTCGACACCCAGGTGCGGCGGGCCGCCAAACGGCTGGATGAGCGCGAGGCGGTGCTCAGCCGCCTGCAGCAGCTTAGCGCCAGCGGCAGCGCCACCTTGGTGATCGACCTGCTCTATGGTCTGCCGTACCACAACCGCGACAACTGGCAGCAGGATCTGGAAGACACCTTGGCCAGTGGCGTCGATGGCGTCGATCTCTATCAGCTGATCCGCTTTGGCAGCGCCTCGATGCAGCGCTCGCTGGATCAGGGGCGGTTGCCCGAGCCCTTGGCCAGCCCCGAGCGGGCGCTGCTGTTTGATCAAGGGGCTGCGTTCTTTGCCCGCCACGGCTGGCGTCAGCTCAGCAGTTGCCACTGGGCCCGCACCCCGCGTGAACAGAGCCGTTACAACAGCCTGGCCAAAAACGGCGGCGACATTCTGGCCGTGGGCGCCGGCGGTGGCGGCCATCTGGGCGGCTTCAGCTATATGCAGCACCGCGATGCCGACCACTGGCGTCAGGATCTGGAGGCCGGCCGCTGGCCGTTGGCGGTGCTCAGCCGCCAGCCGCCGGATCAGTCGCTGGTCAGCGCTGTGGTCGGTGGTTGCGATCGCGGCCGCCTTCAGCCCGGCTGCTTTGCCGCCGGCGCCGCCCTGTTCCGCCACTGCCAGCCGCTGTTTGCCGCCTGGCAGGCCCATGGCTTGGCCGAAGCCCGCGCCGGAGTGGTGGAGCTGACCCGAGCCGGCCAGTTCTGGTCGGTCAATCTGGCCCAGGGGATGCTGGCCTATCTGCGCCACAACCCCTTCCCCGGCAGCCAACCACCAGCCCTGACCGAGGTTGCCCCGGCTGCCATGGCCAACTGATTCGCTGTGACTTAACGATCCCGCGTTGGGGCGCGTCAGTTACTGGTGGACGCGCCCCCTTTTTTTGGGTGCCACTGCGTGGCGGCGCAATGTGGCTAGGCCGCCGCTTGCCGGCGCGCTGCATGGCTGTTCACCCCATTTGGCAAAGGGGGCTGGGGGAATTTGCTGAGAATGCCACTGCGTGGCGGGTAATTTTCGCCTTGCTGCTCGCATCTCGTATCTCGTATCTCGTATCTCAGCCTGCGCCTGCGGCGCCCAGAGTGGGGTTCCGACCCCACACGACGGGCAGGAGGGGGGTAGCCGGACCCTCCTCCTGCACCACCAGCCGGCCCGGTAGAGCAGTGCCATCAACACTTTTGGCCTGTTCTGGTGCTGCTGTCAGGCCGCTCGACGACACATCCTTGTGTCGAGCTCGCTCTCGCCGACATCCTGTCGCCTCGACCTGCCAGCCGCACCAAGGCTGGCGTGGGCTGATGGGCGATCTGGGCACTGCTCAAACGGGGTTGGAGTTACAGCGCTGCCGCTGTGATCCAAGTGAATGTAATCGTCACCGCGCCCCTCCGTCCGGCTGGCCGTGGGTTAGTTGAAGCTGCGCGGGTGGTGATCCAGGGGTAGGGCGGAGATGGCGCCGCTGCGTGGCCCGTTCGCCCTGAGCCTGTCGAAGGGTGTAATTGCCGGGATCGTGACCCAATCGCGTGGCTGTCACGAGCCCGTTATGAAAGCGTCAAAATGAGATCCGAGTAACAGATCATGCGGTCGGCAATCTGAATAGGTGCTGCTACCCTCGTTCTTCCCAATGTGCATGGTAAGGACACCACAATGACATGGAAGTACGAGGGTAAAACCTCTGCGTTTGCGCACCTCAAATTTGACCATCGCTCCAACTGCGCCCTCGACTACGGGCTGGACCCGAAGCTGTTTCTGCGTGGCCCGGTGTGCCTGAACCATCAGGCGGTCGTGATGCTGGGCAGCCTGAACAGCTACGACCAAGAGCAGGTGATGAAGGAGATCTATTACATCATCGCCAACCCGACCCACCCCGCCAGCCTTAAGCACTCACGTAATCCGTTTACCTATCTGTGGCGCACCCGCTACCCCTTTCGCAACTACCACTACCTGATTTGCTACAAGCGACAAGGCAATGGTGAGGTGGTGATTGACGAGATCTTTTACGACCACACGTTAAGCGGCCATCATCAGCCCCACCGGGATAGCTGGGCCACACGTTCCACGCAACGGCCAATGCTCTATTACGTTAAAGCGAAGGAGTACCTGCCCTATGATGGTCCCAAAGGACGCGATGAGATTTTTGCGTTAGCCGGTGTTTGGGAGGCCGATAAAAAGCCGCACCATCAGGTCACCACTCAGCATGCGGCGGTCAACGGCATGATGAATGGGTTTGATAAGGCGGTGTGGTTAATGGGGGTGCATAGCCAGGCGGCCTACCCGGCCGACCAAGTGCGCGAGTACACCCTGGTGCACAATCCCAGCGATGGCTTGCTGCTGGATGGCGTCGAGTCGGCCTTTGATAAGCGCCAAGGGCAAAAATCGCACAATGCCCAGCAGTTGGCTGCAGTCATGCAGCAATGCCAGCAGCAGGGGCGGCGGGTGAAGTGGACAGTACATAGTC
>JAGOCY010000179.1 GCA_017998495.1 Corallincola sp. | reverse complement strand
GATACCAGTAGAGGGCTGCTGGCGCCTCTTTGCTGGCCCAGCGCGGGGCGATCTGCACGGCGATATCGGCGTGGCGATTACGCACCGCATTGAGGTTGGTCGTAGCCAGCTGTTCAGGTTTGGCGTAAAGACGGATCAGGGTGTCGGCATCGCTAGTGGCCGAGGCTGGCAGCTGTTTGGCCAGAAAGCGCATCAGCCCGGTCTCTTTTTCTTCGCTGGCCAGCAGCAGGCGGGCCCAGATATCGGCCTCGGTGCGTCCTCCCGCCCGTTGCCAAGCGTTGAACAGTGGATCGCAGGCACTGTCGATCGGTTTACCCGACAGCCACAGCTGCTTGGCCCCCTGCCAGGCCAGGGCGTGTTCGCCAACCCCCAAGCGGGCGCGGTAGTAGTAGCAGCGCAGCGCCTCGCTCTTGGGTTCCTGCGGCGAGATGGTCAGGAAATCCCGCCAGTCGCCATTGGCCGCCAGCCGTTCCAGCATCTTGCCACGGGCGCGGCGGGCCAGTGGTGAACGTTCAGCCTGCTTGAGGAACTGTTGGGCCTGGTTGACGGTGGCGGGACGGCTGCTTTCAAACAGGCGGTAGTAGTCGAGATAGATCGCCAGCGGATAGTGATCGAGCCGTTCACGCAGCTGCTGATAGCGGTCGAAATCGCCTTTGCGCAGCGCTTCACGCGCAGCACGATAATTGGCACGATCGGTATTGAGGTTAGCCTCGGCCATCAGCGGCTGCAGACAGAGAGCGGACAACAGAAGGCGGGCGATGAGACCTTTGACCATAGAACAACCTGCAGCATGACAGACAATGAAGAAACGCGGAGAGCCGCGGTTGGGGCCGCCATTATGGCCCAGGGGCGTCAGCTGGAGCTAGCGGCAGCGGCGCCTTGTTGGCGTGAGCCAGTCGACAACTTGGGGCAGCGCTCAACGCTGTTGGTGGTTGTCAGCGTATAAGCTGGTGATTGACGCAGGTAAAGGCACAGGCAGGGGATGAGTGGTGATTGAACAACTGATGGCAGCGCTGGATGGGGTGATCCTGGGCAAGCGGACTCAGGTCAAGGTGGCGCTGGTGACACTGCTGGCCCGCGGTCACCTGCTGATTGAGGATTTGCCGGGCATGGGTAAAACCACCCTGGCTCATGCGCTGGCTCAGGTGTTGGGGCTGGAGTACCGGCGCGTGCAGTTCACCGCTGATCTGCTGCCGGCCGATCTGCTCGGGGTGCAGCTATTTGATCGCAACGAACAGAGCTTTCGCTTTCACCCCGGGCCGGTGTTCACCCAGGTACTGCTCGCCGATGAGATCAACCGTGCCAGCCCCAAGGTGCAGAGTGCATTGCTGGAGGCGATGGCCGAAGGCAAGGTCAGTATTGAGGGCACCAGCCATCCGTTGCCGGAGCCGTTTTTTGTGATTGCCACCCAGAACCCGGTGGACCAGTCGGGCACCTATCCCTTGCCGGAATCGCAGCTTGACCGTTTCGCCGTGCGTCTGTCGCTTGGCTTTCCGCCGCGTGACGCCGAACGCCAGCTGCTACGCGATGGCGAACGGCGTACCCAGTTGGCCCCGCTGCTGGATCTGGCCGGCCTTCGCCGGCTTCAGGCCGAGGTGGACGCGATCCACGTCAGTGATGCGGTGCTTGATTACCTGCTGGCGCTGGTACATGCCAGCCGCTTTGACCCGGAGCTGCCGCAGCCACTGTCGCCACGGGCGTCGCGTACCCTGCTGGCGGTGGCGCGGGCCTGGGCCCGGGTTGCGGGGCGCAACTTTGTCACGGTCGAAGATCTGCAGGCGATTTTTCCTTATGTGGCAGAACACCGGTTGCGTGGCAGTTTCGGCGTGCAGCGCGGCGATGGGGCGCCGCTCAGCCAGCGGCTGCTGGCGCGGGTCAATCCGGATCAGCCATGAGCTGGCAACAGCGGCGTGAGCGCTGGCAACAGCGCTGGCTGGACAAACGGATCCCGCCGGCGCGGCGCCAGGTGCTCGGCCAGCGGGCGCTGTTTATCCTGCCCACCCGCTTTGGCCTGCTGTTTGGGGTGGCGGCCCTGGCCACCTATATTCTCGGCACCAACTACCAAAACAATCTGGTACTGCTGCTGGCCTATGCCCAGGCCAGCCTGCTGGTGGCCAGCATGTGGCTGACCCATCGCAACCTGCAGGGGCTGCAGTTGCTCGGCGGGCCACTGGCACTGGCTGATACCGGTGGTGCCGTGCCATTAACCATCACCCTGACACGTGCTCAAGCGTGCCGGGCGCTGGATCTGACCCTCAGTGGCTGCCAGCTGCATCTACCGCTGGTGGATGAAGCGCCACAGACCCTAACCTTGCCGGTCACCGGCCACCGTCGTGGCCGCCTGCCGCTGCCGCGGCTGCGGGTAGAGAGCCGTTATCCCCTCGGCCTGTTTCGCTGCTGGTCACTGGTTGATCTGCAACTGGAGGCCTGGCTGGCGCCGGCACCGCGCCATGGCGCCCTGCGTGACAGCAGCGACAGCGGCCAGCAGGCTGAACAGGGGGGAGGTGAAGTGGCGGCGAGTATGGGCGACTTCGCCATGTTACGCCTCCATCAGCCGGGTGACCCATTAGGCCGGATCGCCTGGAAGCAGCTGGCCCAAGGACGTGGCCTGTTGGTCAAGACCTTCAGTGAACCGCGCCATGAGCAGACACGTCTCAGCCTGCAGCGGGCAACGGGACAGGATCTCGAACAGCGGTTGGCGGTGCTGGCGTGGTGGAGTGCTGATTATGCCAAGCGTGGCGTGCCTTTTACCCTCGAACTGTCCGGCGTGGCCATAGGCCCAGATAGTGGCCCCAGCTTCTTGCAACGCTGCCGTATGGCCCTGGCCCGCTACGGGACATCGCCATGACTCTGCTACTTGATAATCGTCAGCTGTTTCTACTGGCTGTCGCCTTGCAGCTGCTGCTGTTGCCAGCGCTGTGGCCGCAGTTACAGCTATGGGTGGTGATGCTAGGGGCGATTTCGTTGGTAGTGCGCGGCTTGATGCTATGGCGCGGCTGGCGGGCACCCAAAGCCTGGTGGCTGTCGCTGCTGGCGCTAAGCGGCGCCGCTTTACTGGCCCTTGAAGGGCCGGCCGTCGGGGTGCTGGCGGTGCTGATCAACATTCTGTGGCTGGGCTACAGCCTCAAGTTCATTGAGGTGCGCCGCGATCGGGATGTCGAAGTGGTGCTGGTGCTTGGCTTTTTCCTCATCGCTTTGGCTTTGGTGTACCGCCAGAGTATTGGCTGGGCGCTGCTGATGGTGGCGGCGCTGTGGCTGGCGGTGACCAGTCTGGCGGCGGCGGTCCAACCCGGTGTCCGCCAGCTGTGGCGGGTCGCTGGTGGCTCGCTGCTGGTGGCGTTGCCGTTGTTGCTGACCCTGTTTCTGGTGCTGCCGCGACTGCCGCCGCTGTGGCGCATGCCCGTCGTCGACAAGGCCTTGTCAGGGCTGTCGGAAGAGGTCAGCCCCGGCGATATCAGCGAGTTGATCAAGTCGTCGGAGCTGGTGTTTCGCGCCACCTTCAGTGGGCCACCACCGGCCAATGGTGAACGCTATTTCCCGGTGATGCGCCAGGAGCTGTTTGATGGTCGGCGCTGGTCGTTGCACCCGGCCGTCAAGGAGTGGCAGCAGCGCCAGCAACCCCAATTGACGCCGCCGCCAAGCGGCCAGGGGGCGCTGGCGCCGGGCAGCTATGAGGTGATCGCCGAGCCGCAGCGTCATCGCTGGGCTTTTGCCTTGGCGCGCCCTGAGCCGCTGAGTGGCCCGGTGCTGGTCAGCCCCTTTGCCACTCTTTACCGCAGTGACAAGGGCGATCAACGGGTCAGCTATCGGGTTGAGAGTAGTGGCCCGTCGTTGGTCGCCGACGCCGAAGCGCAGCAACTCAACCTGCGCTTGCCGGCGGAGGGTAACCCCCAGGCGCGGGCTTTTGGCCAGCAACTGGCCAGCCGTTATCCGCAGCGAGCGGACTTGGTGGCGGCGATTCTGGACGAGTATCGGCAGCAGCCTTTCTATTACACCCTGCAGCCACCGCGCCTGGGCGCCGATGCCATTGACGATTTCCTGTTCGACAGCCGGCGCGGCTTTTGCGGCCACTACGCCTCAGCGACGGCCGTGGTGTTGCGCGCCGCCGGGGTGCCGGCACGGTTGGTCTCTGGCTATCAGGGCGGCGAATGGAACCCTCAGGGCCGCTATCTGGCGGTGCATCAGTTCGATGCCCACGCCTGGGTGGAGTATGTGGATGAACAGGGGCGCTGGCAGCCGATAGATCCCACCGCTGCAGTCGCGCCAGAACGGATCGAAGAGGGGGTGACGGTCGCCCTCGACGAGGAGTTTGCCGCTGCAGATCGGTTGGCACTGGCGCGCTATCGCGAGTGGGCACTGCTCAACCAGTTGCGCTGGTGGGGCACCAATATTGACTATCAATGGACCCGGCTGGTGCTCAACTACGATGCGGCCAGCCTGTGGCAGCGGCTGGGCCAATGGTGGCCGGCGCTGGCGGGTTATACCGCCTGGCTGATCCTGGCGCTGCTGCTGA
>JAGOCY010000178.1 GCA_017998495.1 Corallincola sp. | reverse complement strand
GGTGGTGGTAGCAACAGCACTACGCCGACGGCCAAGCCGCCACAGCTGCAGTTGATCGATACCCAGCCGGCCATCGGTGGCGCCATCGCCCTGCTCGCCGATCAGCCGGTTAGCTGGCAACAAGTCGACGGCCCGACGGTGGTCAGCAGCGACTGGCAGCAGCCGCTGCTAGCCGTCGATCTGCCAGCCAGCGGCAGTTACCGTTTTCGCGCCACCAACAGCGCTGGCGACAGCAGCGAGTACCAGTTTGAGGTGAGTGAGGAGGAGGCGCGGCTCAGCGCCCGCCGCGACCGCATCCAGCCGGGCGGCTCACGCCTGTCGCTGCGCGCCAGCGCCACAGGCGACGCCAGCGACTGGCAGTGGCAGCAGCTCAGCGGCCCCGCGGCAACCCTGAGCAGCGATGGCCCGCTAGCCTTTATCCAGCTGCCGCAGGTGAGCAGCAGCCAGCAGCTGCGCTTTGAGATCAGCGCCCAGATCGACGGCGAGCGCCACTCTGACCAGGTCGTGGTGATCGCCAGTAGCGCCCTGCCGCCTACCGATGCGAGTTACTTTAAGCAACCCCTGACCAGTGTCAGCGCCTGGGACAACAGCAGCCCCTATGCCGCCGTGCTCGCCCCCTGCCTCTACAGCAACCAGTTGATTCGTAGCTGCCCGCTGGCCACCTTGCCGCTGCTCGACATGGACGGCAGCGTGCCCAGCGTCGATCAGGTGATGGCGCGGGTGGTGGTCTCCCATCGCTGGATGGGGGATGCCCTGCGGGAGTTTCTGCTGACCAAAGATCCTCATGGCGATTTCCGCGCGCTGCTTGGGGCGGTTACCGGCATTGTCATCAGCAGCGATATCCGCCCCTCCTTCTACTGGAGCGCCACTGGTGCCATCTATCTGGATGGTGATTACCTGTGGCGGCTGGCCCACGAGCGCGATCTGATCAATGAGCAGCCCGATTACCGCAGCGATTTCGGCAAAGAGCTGGCCTTCGACATGCTGTGGCGCTACACCCGCGACAACGACTATGCCTTTGTCCGCCGGCCGCGCAGCGAACGGATGGATCGCGAGCTGGACGAACTGGAGCCGGCGCTGGCTTTTCTGCTTTACCACGAGCTGGCCCACGCCAATGACTTTTTCCCGCCGCTGGCACGCCAAGGGCTAAGCCTTAACCAGAGCGCCCTGCAGGCGGCCACCTCACTGGCCGACCAGCGGCTGTCCAACCAGCTGCGCCGCGAACTGCCGCTGGCCAGCACCCTGCTGCGCGAGCTGGCCGCCATCTCCTTCCGTGGCGCCAGCAGCAGCGACAGTCAGCGAGCGCTGCAGCCCGAGGCGATCAGCAGCGAGTTCGCCAGCGATTACTACAACTACTACACCCAATACGAAGATCTGGCGATGCTATTTGAAGAGCTGATGATGAGCAGCCGCCTCGGCGTCCGCCGTGATGTGGCGGTCACCAACCAGCCCCAAGTCGAAGAGCCGACGGCGGCCGATTATCAGGTGAGCTGGGGTCAGCGCGGCCGTATTACCGCAGTCGGCGTGCGCGAGCGGGCGCTGTGGGTGGCCGAGCAGATCCTGCCCGCTGCCGAGCCGGCCGAACTGCTGGACCGCCTGCCGCCCCCAACACCTCTGCAGAGCGGCGCCAGCTGGCTCGATAACCTTAACCCTGGCAACGCGCCGCAGCCGCGTAACCTGCTGCTGCGCACCGAAGCCCCTAGCGCCAGCGACGACCGTCTGCGCCCCGGCGAGCTGCGTTAACCGCGAGCCGCCACTGAGACTCTTTGATCCCGGCAAGGTTTTTGGCCGGCGCACTGGCATTACTGGTTAGACCAGCAAAACTAGAACCAGCGCCGCCAGCAAGGCTGAAGATCAGGGAGGTCGGCGATGGGCTATCTGGTCACCGGAGGCGGCGGCTTTATTGGCCGCCAGCTGCTTGAACTGCTGCTGCAACGGCCGGGCACAATCTATCTGCTCTGCGCCCATGACGCCGACGAACAGCGGCTGCAGCCATGGGTGCAACGCTGGCCACAACGGCTGGTACTGCTACGCGGCGACATCACCCACAGCGACTGCGGCCTGGACACTGCCCAGCTGAAGCGGCTGCGCGGCACCATCGACCATCTGTTCCATCTGGCCGCCATCTACGACCTCAACGCCGACAGCGAGCAATGCCAGCGGGTCAATGTCGAAGGCACCGGCAACGTGCTGGCGCTGGCCCGCCAGCTGCAAGTCGGCTGCTTCCACCATCTCTCCTCCATCGCTGTGGCCGGCCATTATCCCGGCTGGTTTCGCGAATCGATGCTGAGCGAGGCGACTGAACTCGACCACCCCTACCTGCGCAGTAAGCATGAGGCCGAGCTGCTGGTGCGCAACGAGCAGCAGCTGCGTTGGCGCATCTACCGCCCCGGCATGGTGATCGGTGATTCACGCACCGGTGCCGCTGATCGGGCTGATGGCCCCTACTACTTCTTCAAGATGTTGCAGAAGATCCGCAACGCTCTGCCGCGCTGGGTGCCCACCCTGGGGCTTGAAGGGGGGCGGCTGAACATAGTGCCGGTCGATTTTGTGGCGCGGGCGCTGGACCATATCGCCCACCGCAGCGACGGCGACCGTCTCTGCTATCACCTCACCGATCCCCATCCCTTCACTGCTGGCGAGGTGCTCAACATCTTTGCCGATGCCGGCCACGGACCGAAGATGGCGCTGCGTCTCGATACCCGCCTGCTGCAGCTGGTACCGGCCCAGCTGCGCCAGCTGCTCGGCTCGCTGCCGCCGGTGCAGCGGGCGGTGCAGGCGCTGCTGGCCGATCTGGGCATCCCCGCCGATGCGCTGCGCTTTATCAACCTGCCCACCCAGTTCGACTGCAGCAACACCCTGATGGCACTGGAGGGCAGCGGCATCGAATGTCCAAGACTCGACCACTACGCCCCCGCGATCTGGGATTACTGGGAGCGCCACCTCGATCCGGATCTCTTTATCGACCGCAGCCTGCGCGGTCTGCTGGCCCCCAAGGTGGTGCTGGTCACCGGCGCCACCTCCGGCATCGGCGAAGCCACAGCGCTGCTGCTGGCCTCAGCCGGCGCACGACTGGTACTGGTGGCCCGCACCCACGACGAGCTGCTGCGGATGCAGGCGGCGGTGGCCGAACGGGGCGGCCAGGCCGACATCTACGCCTGCGATCTCGCCAACATGGATGCAGTAGCACTGCTGGTGGAACAGGTGCTGGAGCGCCACGGCACCATCGATCTGCTGATCAACAACGCCGGCCGCTCCATCCGCCGCTCGGTGGAGCAGAGCTTCGACCGCTTCCATGATTATCAGCGCACCATGCAGCTCAACTACTTTGGCGCCCTGAAGCTGACTCTCGGCCTGCTGCCGGCGATGCTGGCCAAAGGCGGTGGCCAGGTGATCAACATCTCCTCCATCGGTGTGCTCACCAATGCCCCGCGTTTTTCCGCCTATGTCGCCTCCAAGGCGGCGCTGGAGGCGTTCACCCGCTGCGCAGCGGCTGAGTTCTCCGATCGCAACATCAAGTTCACCACCATCAACATGCCGTTGGTGGAGACGCCGATGATCGCCCCCACCCAGCAGCTCTACCGCTCGGTGCCTACCCTCAAGCCAGAGGAAGCGGCGGCCATGGTGGCTCGCGCCATCATCGACCAGCCCAAACGCATCGCCACCCGCCTCGGCATCTTCGGCGCCATCGTCCATGCCCTGTTCCCACGCCTGGGCGAGATCATCATGAATAGCGGCTTCCGCATGTTTCCCGACAGCGCCGGCAACGGCGATGCCCCTCATGGCCAGCAGCCGCCATCAGCCGAGATGCAGGCCTTTGCCGCCCTGCTGCGCGGCATCCACCTGTGACGGAGGGCGACCGATGAAGCTCAGCGCCTGTCATCACTACGGCGTCGATATCGACCAGCTCTACCCCTGGTTCCGCCAGCCAGAGCTGATCCGCTGCAAATATGAGGCGCTCGGCTCGCGCCAGATCGCCATCAGCCGGGCGCAAGAGAGCGACGATGGTTTTCACCTTGAGCTGAGCCGCGACATCCCGGCGGAGGTGCCGGCCCTGCTCAAAAGCCTGCTCGGCAGCTACAACCGGGTCGAGCAGCAGGAGCATTGGTACAGCCTGGAAGATGGCAGCCTCGGCTGCGATCTAACATTGGCGATCCAGGGCGTGCCGGTCACCCTCAGCGGCCAGCTACGGCTGATCGATGAGGCCAGCGGCTGCCGCAACGAAATCGAGCTGAGCGTCAGCAGTGGCCTGCCGCTGCTGGGCGCGGCGCTGGTCAAGTTCGTGGCCGGCGACTGCCAGCGGGCGATGGATGCGGAGTACGGCTACCTGCAGCAGCAGCTCAAGGGGGCCAGCGGTGGGTAACCGCGAGCGGGTGCTGGAGTTTGCCCTGGCCGCCTTTAACCGTCAGGGCTTTGATCAGGTCAGCACCCTGGCCATAACCAGCGAGCTGGCGATCAGCCCCGGCAACCTCTACTACCACTTTGCCAATCGCGACGAGATCGCCCTGGCGCTGATCCAGG
>JAGOCY010000004.1 GCA_017998495.1 Corallincola sp. | reverse complement strand
TCGGCGTACTGGGCGCGAACTGCCAGCAGCTCTTCGCGGATCACTTCCATCAGGCGCGCCGGGCTGGCCAGAATGCGCAGCAGCTCGCTGATGATGTCGAGCAGCTGCTGATACTCCTCAAGGATCTTCTCATGCTCGAGGCCGGTCAGCTTGTGCAGACGCAGGTCGAGAATGGCCTGGGCCTGGGCTTCCGACAGGTAGTACTGGCCGTCACGCACGCCGAGGTTGATATCGAGATCATCGGGGCGGGCGGCGCCATCACCGGCACGCTCCAGCATCGGCGCCACGTTGCCCAGCGCCCAAGGGCGAGCCTGCAGTTCAGCCTTGGCGATGGCCGGAGTGGCGGACTGGCGGATCAGCTCGATCACCGGATCGATGTTGGCCAGGGCAATGGCCAGACCTTCGAGCAGGTGGGCGCGCTCGCGGGCCTTGCGCAGTTCATAGATGGTACGGCGGGTGACCACTTCACGGCGGTGGTCGATAAAGGCATCGAGCATGTCGCGCAGGTTGAACAGGCGCGGCTGACCTTTATCCAGCGCCACCATGTTGATGCCGAACGACACCTGCAACTGGGTCTGGGTATAGAGGTTGTTGAGCACCACTTCCGGCATTTCGCCACGGCGCAGCTCGATGACGATACGCATGCCGTCCTTGTCGGACTCATCGCGCAGGCCGGTGATCCCCTCGACCTTCTTCTCTTTGACCAGCTCGGCAATGCGCTCGATCAGGCGCGCCTTGTTGACCTGATAGGGGATCTCATTGACGACGATAGTCTCGCGACCGTTGTCCTCGGTCTCGATGAAATGCTTGACGCGAATGTAGAGCTTGCCACGACCGGTGCGATAACCCTCTTCGATACCGCGGCGGCCGATGATCTGGGCGGCGGTGGGGAAATCGGGGCCCGGGATATAGCCGATCAGATCTTCAATGGTCAGATCCGGGTTGTCGATCAGGGCCACACAGCCATCGATCACTTCGCCCAGGTTATGGGGCGGAATGTTGGTGGCCATACCCACGGCAATACCGGCACTGCCGTTGATCAGCAGGTTAGGGATCTTGGTCGGCATCACTGCCGGGATCAGCTCGGTACCGTCGTAGTTAGGCACATAGTCGACCGTCTCCTTGTCGAGATCGGCCAGCAGCTCGTGGGCAAGGCGCGCCATGCGCACTTCGGTGTAACGCATGGCGGCGGCGGCATCACCGTCGATGGAGCCAAAGTTACCCTGGCCATCGACCAGCATGTAACGCAGCGAAAACGGCTGGGCCATACGCACGATGGTGTCGTAAACCGCCAAGTCACCGTGGGGGTGATACTTACCGATCACATCACCAACGATACGTGCTGACTTCTTGAACGGCTTGTTCCAGTCGTTGCCCAGCTCGTTCATGGCAAAGAGCACGCGGCGGTGCACCGGCTTGAGGCCGTCGCGCACATCTGGCAGGGCGCGGCCCACGATCACGCTCATGGCGTAATCAAGATAAGAGCTCTTGAGTTCGTCTTCGATGTTGACGGGCGTGATCTCTTTCGCGAGGTCGCTCATGAATGTTCCGTTCCCGTGTCGGCTGGCGTCATCCGGCGCATCAGGCGTCGTCTGGCGCATTTTTGAAGGCGCGCGATTCTACCACCCTTTGCCCGGCACGTCAGCGTGATACAGGTGATCCGCGCGGCAACTTCCTCCTTATAATGGCCGCCACCTTGTGGCCAGCAGGACTGCCCGTGACCGCCAACGTCGACCCCCAGGAAATAGCCAAATTCGCAGCCAGCGCCAGCCGCTGGTGGGATCTGGATGGTGAGTTCAAACCCCTGCACCAGTTAAACCCGGTGCGCCTGCGCTACGTCGAGCAGTGCGCTGGCGGCCTGTTTGCCAAACGCGTGGCCGATATTGGCTGCGGCGGCGGCCTGCTGGCCGAGGCGCTGGCCCGCCGCGGCGCCAAGGTCACCGCCATCGATCTGGCCGCCGAGAGTCTCGATGTCGCCCGCAACCACGCCGCGGCTGAAGGGCTGACCATCGATTACCGGCTGCAGAGCGCCGAAGCACTGGCCGAGGCCGAGCCGGGCCAGTTTGAGGTGGTGACCTGCATGGAGATGCTGGAGCATGTGCCCGATCCTGCTGCGATCGTGCGGGCCTGCGCCAGCCTGCTCAAGCCGGGCGGCACCTTGGTGCTGTCCACCCTCAATCGCAGTGTCGCCGGACTGCTGCTGGGGGTGTTCGCCGCCGAATACCTGCTCAAGCTGGTGCCCAAAGGTACCCATGACTGGCAGCGCTTCCTGAAACCTAGCGAACTACTGGCCATGGGCGACCGTGCGGGGCTGCTGCCCCGCGAGCTGACCGGCATTGACTACAACCCGCTGACTGGCCAAGTGGCGCTGACACCGGGCAAAGTGGTGGTTAACTATCTCGCCCACCTTGAGAAGCCCTGATGCAACTGAGCACACCTGCAGCCATTCTCTTTGATCTGGACGGCACTTTGCTGGATACCGCACCCGATCTCGGTGCCGCGCTAAATCATGTCCGGCAGCTGGATGGCCTGCCGCCCCTGCCAGCGCATACCCTGCGCCCCTTCGCTTCTCATGGTGCCCGTGGCCTGCTGGCCTGCGGCTTTGGCGACGAACAGACGCCGGCCGAGCATGAACGGCGGCGCCAGCAGCTGCTCGATTTCTACGCTGCCAACCTGGCGGTGGCTACTTGCCTGTTTGATGGGGTCGCCGAACTGCTCGAAGGGCTCAATCAGCGCCAGCTCCCCTGGGCCATAGTCACCAACAAGCCGGGCTGGCTGACCACGCCGTTACTGACGCACTTCCCTGAGCTGGCAGCCGCAGGCAGCGTGGTCAGCGGTGATACCTTGAGTGTGGCCAAGCCGCACCCGGAGCCCCTTTTGCACGCCTGTCGCCAGCTTGGGGTCAGTGCCGCTGACTGCTGGTATGTGGGCGATGCCCGCCGCGATCTGGAAGCAGGACGCGCTGCTGGCATGCTGGCGGTGCTGGCCAGCTATGGCTATCTGGCCGCGGGTGAACCCGAAGCAGACTGGCCGATCGATCTACAGATCAGCACGCCCATCGCACTGCTCGATCTGCTGGCTTAAGCCACCGCAAAAAATCTCCAGGGCCGTGCCCCAAAACAGGGCCCAGGCCCTTTGCGCTGGCGGGCGCGGTAGTGGTAGTGTTCCCCTCCCCTGAGCCCTTTTTCGCCTTTATTGCAGCAGGTCGGTCATGAAGGATTTTCTCCGCTCGCACAAGCTCGATAACGTCTGCTATGAGATCCGCGGCCCGGCCATGGCCGAAGCCCGCCGGCTGGAAGACGATGGCCACCGCATCCTCAAGCTCAATATCGGCAATCCGGCCCCCTGGGGCTTTGAAGCACCGGAAGAGCTGATCATAGATGTGATCAAGAACCTGCCGGACGCCAGCTCCCAGGGCTACTGCGATGCCAAAGGGCTGTTCTCGGCGCGCAAGGCGGTGATGCAATCCTGCCAGCAGAAAGGCATTCGCGGTGTCGAGCTGGATGACATCTACATCGGCAACGGCGTCAGCGAACTGATCCAGATGGCCACCAACGCCCTGATCAATAACAGTGACGAAGTGCTGGTGCCGGCTCCTGACTACCCCTTGTGGACCGCCGCCGTCACCCTGGCCGGCGGCAAGGCGGTGCACTACCTGTGTGATGAGCAGTCGGACTGGCAGCCGGATCTCGATGATATCCGCAAGAAGATCAACGCCAATACCAAGGCAATAGTGATCATCAACCCCAACAACCCGACCGGTGCAGTGTATGAGCGCAGCCTGCTCGAAGGGATCTTGGAGATCGCCCGTCAGCACAACCTGATCGTCTTTGCCGACGAGATCTACGACCGCATCCTCTATGACGAAGCCCAGCACACCAGCATCGCTACCCTGGCCGATGACGTGCTGTGCGTGACCATGAGCGGGTTGTCGAAGAACTACCGCGCCGCCGGCTTCCGCGCGGGGTGGATGATCGTTAGTGGCCCCAAGCTGCGGGCGCGCAGTTATATCGAGGGGTTGGACCTGCTGGCCAACATGCGTATGTGCGCCAACGTGCCCTGCCAGCACGCCATTCAGGCCGCTCTCGGCGGTTACCAAAGCATCAACGAGCTGATCCTGCCGGGTGGCCGCCTGCGCGAGCAACGCGATCTGGCGTGGCGGATGCTGAACGACATCCCGGGCGTCAGCTGCGTCAAACCCAAAGGTGCCCTCTACCTGTTCCCACGCCTTGATGCCAAGCGCTACCCGATCCACGACGATCAGAAACTGGTGCTGGATCTGCTGCGTCAGGAGAAGGTGCTGGTGGTGCAAGGTTCCGGCTTTAACTACCCCGGCACTGACCATTTCCGCGTGGTATTTCTGCCACGGGTAGATCTGCTGGAAACGGCCGTCAGCCGTATTGGCAACTTCCTGGCGAGCTACCGCCAATGAGCAGTGCGCCGAGTCACTTCTTTGCCCAGCTGGCGCGGATGAAGCTGATTCGGCGTTGGCCGCTGATGCGCTCGGTACAGCCCGAAAACGTCCAAGAGCACAGTCTGCAGGTGGCGATGCTGGCCCACGGCCTCGCCACTATCAAAAACCGCCTGTTTGACGGCCAAGTGAATGCCGACAGGGTGGCGGTGCTCGCCCTCTATCACGACGCCACCGAGGTACTGACCGGCGACATGCCGACCCCGGTCAAATACCACAACCCCGATATCGCTCGCGAATTCAAGAAGATCGAGGAAGCGGCAGCACAGCGACTGGTGGCCATGCTACCTGCAGAGCTGCGCGATGACTTTGCCCCCTTGATCGGTGCCCATGACCACAGCGCCGAACTGGCGCTGGTGAAAACGGCCGATACCCTCTGTGCCTACCTCAAGTGCCTGGAAGAAGCCGCCGCCGGTAACCGCGAGTTCGTGCAGGCTGAGCAACGGCTGCTCGAAGCGCTGCAACAGCGGATGACGCCGGAGCTGGATTACTTCCTCAACCGCTTTGGCCCGGGCTTCAAGCTCACCCTCGACGAAGTAAGTTAGCTGTTCTGTCAAAAGGTTACGTTGCTTCAGCCAGCTCCGTGACGAGACTGTGACCGATTCTGTAACCCCCTACAGAATTCTTCCGGCTGATTGGCACCAGAACCCGCTTTTTTCTCACCCCAATGGGGTAGTTGCTGAAATTTCATACCGTTCTTTCGTAATTTTATTACAGTTGACTCAGATCAACCTTTTGCCCGGTTGGGGCTCCTACAATGGCCCCGTCCACTGGAGTTTTGTTGCGTTGAACAATTGGTCAAGCGGGCTTTAAACGATCGTCTATACTCACCCGGCGACGCCCGCAGCAGTAACCCAACCCATTGTTCAACGGAAAAAAATTCACATCCTTTCAGGAGATTGATAATGGCCGTAACTAACCTGCAAGAGCTCGAAGTCCTGGTCGCCCAGGTCAAGGCTGCGCAGCGCCTTTTCGCTACCTACAGCCAGGAACAGGTGGATGAAATTTTCCGAGCTGCTGCCCTGGCCGCTGCCGATGCCCGTATCCCGCTGGCCAAAATGGCCGCCGAAGAGACCGGCATGGGGGTGATGGAAGACAAGGTGATCAAGAACCAGTTCGCCTCCGAGTACATCTACAACGCCTACAAAGACGAGAAGACCTGCGGCATCCTGAGCGAAGACAAAACCTTCGGCACCATCACTATCGCTGAGCCGACCGGCATCATCTGCGGCATCGTGCCCACCACCAACCCGACCTCGACCGCCATCTTCAAGGCCCTGATCAGCCTCAAGACCCGTAACGGTATCGTCTTCAGCCCGCACCCGCGCGCCAAGAAATCTACCGCCGAAGCAGCCCGCATCGTGCTCGAAGCGGCCGTCAAGGCCGGCGCTCCGGAAGGAATCATCGGCTGGATCGACGCCCCGAGCGTGGAGCTGTCCAACGCCCTGATGCGTCACCCCGACATCAACCTGATCCTGGCCACTGGTGGTCCGGGCATGGTGAAAGCCGCATACAGCTCGGGCAAACCGGCCATCGGCGTTGGCGCCGGTAACACCCCGGTGGTGATCGACGAATTCGCTGACATCAAGCGCGCCGTCGCCTCCATCCTGATGTCCAAGACCTTCGACAGCGGCGTGATCTGCGCCTCCGAGCAGTCGGTGGTGGTGGTTGACAGCGTCTACGACGCCGTCAAAGAGCGTTTCGACAGCCATGGTGGCTACATCCTCAAGGGCGCTGAGCTCGACAAGGTGCGCGCCGTGATCCTGAAAAATGGTGCCCTGAACGCCGATATCGTTGGCCAGAAAGCGGTCAAGATCGCCGCCCTCGCTGGCGTGACCGTACCGGAAAACACCAAGGTGCTGATCGGCGAAGTGACCGACGTCGCCGACGAAGAGCCCTTCGCTCACGAGAAGCTGTCGCCGCTGCTGGCCATGTACCGCGCCACCGATTACAAAGATGCGGTCACCAAGGCCGAAGCCCTGGTAGCCCTCGGCGGTATCGGCCACACCTCGGCCCTCTACACCGACCAGGATCAGTGCGCCGACCGCGTTCGCTACTTCGGTGACCGCATGAAGACCGCTCGTATCCTGATCAACACCCCGGCCTCTCAGGGTGGTATCGGTGACCTCTATAACTTCGCGCTGGCGCCGTCGCTGACCCTCGGTTGCGGTTCCTGGGGTGGTAACTCCATCTCCGAAAACGTCGGGCCCAAGCACCTGATCAACAAGAAAACCGTGGCGAAGCGAGCTGAAAACATGCTGTGGCACAAACTTCCGAAATCGATCTACTTCCGCCGCGGCTGCTTGCCGATTGCGCTGGAAGAACTGTCCGACAAGAAGCGCGCCCTGATCGTCACCGACCGCTTCCTGTTCAACAACGGCTACGTTGATGAAGCGCTGCGTATCTTGAAAGGCCATGGCCTCGAAACCGAAGTGTTCTACGAAGTGGAAGCGGATCCGACGCTGTCGATCGTGCGCAAGGGCACCGACCTGTGTAACCAGTTCAAACCAGACGTGATCGTCGCCATCGGCGGTGGTTCACCGATGGATGCCGCCAAGATCATGTGGGTGATGTACGAACACCCGGACGTCGATTTCAAAGACTTGGCGCTGCGCTTTATGGATATCCGCAAGCGTATCTACAAGTTCCCGAAACTGGGCGTGAAGGCGCAGCTGGTGGCCGTGCCCACCACCTCGGGCACAGGTTCTGAAGTCACCCCGTTTGCGGTGGTGACCGACGACAAGACCGGCATGAAATACCCGATTGCCGACTACGAACTGACGCCGAACATGGCCATCGTCGACCCGAACCTGGTGATGAACATGCCCAAGTCGCTGTGCGCCTTCGGCGGTGTTGATGCCATCACCCACGCACTCGAAGCCTATGTCTCAGTGCTGGCCAACGAATACAGCGATGGCCAGGCACTGCAGGCCCTCAAGCTGCTGTCGGAAAACCTGATCGAGTCCTACTCGACCGCGGCCCCCAAGGCCCGCGAAAACGTCCACAACGCCGCCACCATCGCTGGTGTGGCCTTCGCCAACGCCTTCCTCGGTGTGTGCCACTCCATGGCCCACAAACTGGGCGCCGAGTTCCACATCCCGCACGGTCTGGCCAACGCCCTGCTGATCTGTAACGTCATCCGCTACAACGCCAATGACAACCCGACCAAGCAGACTGCGTTCAGCCAGTACGACCGTCCGCAGGCCCGTCGCCGCTATAAGGAGATCGCCGATCACCTGGGTCTCGGCAAGCCGGAAGACCGTACCGGTGCCAAGGTGGAAGCGCTGATCGCTTGGCTGGAAAACATCAAGAAGAACCTCGCCATCCCGGGCTCCATCCGTGAAGCCGGTGTCAACGAGGCCGACTTCCTGGCCAAGGTCGACAAGCTGGCGGTTGAAGCCTTCGATGACCAGTGCACCGGCGCCAACCCGCGCTACCCGCTGATCAGCGAGCTCAAGCAGCTGCTGCTCGACTCCTACTACGGCCGCCCTTATGTGGACGCCAATGAAGTCGCAGCACCTGCCAAGGCGGCTGACAAAGGCAAGAAGAGCAAGTAAGCCTCGGGCTGAACGCCAATAACGCAGAACCCCGCCAATTGGCGGGGTTCTTGTTTTGGTTGTTCCTGATTAGGCGCTCGAATCCACTCAAGCCGCTTGATGATGGATGGCGGCCAGCTCAACCGCCGCCTCCAAAGCACCAATGGGGGCAACTACCCGCCCTTCCAGCTGCTGCTGCCGCCACAACGGCAGGTTGTCGCGCACGGCCACCGGCAAAGGCGCATCAAGCTCGGTACGCGCCACCAGAGGCTGGGGCCGCAGGGCCTGTAGCAGCCTGCTCTGGCACAGGTCCAGGGCCGCTACCGCTTGGCCTTGCGCATCAGCGTCCGGGTAATGGTGAGGCTGAATGGTCAAACAGTGCGCCGGCCGCGCTTCCGCCTGCCACTGCGCCAGCGCATCGCCATAGGGACGTGGCGTTGGCACTAGCTCGGCTTCAAGCGCGGCGCGAGCGGTCAGATCCTGAGGCAGCGCCAGCAGCAACCAGTGAAAGGTAGCGCGCTGCTCTGCGCTCAAGGCATGCAACGGCTGTTGGCCAAGCTGCAGCTCGTGATTAATGGCAGTGACGGATGCTGCTGTTACGGCCATGCGGTTTCCGCTGGGATGAGCGCTATGTCTCAAGCTATCGGCCGCAGATTGGGATTCTTGAGGTGCTCCACAGCACCTTTTTAGCCCTGTGTTAGACTGCCGTTAACAAATTTGGCACAGGCGACCATCGGGTGGAGTTTACGGATCGCATCCGCAACGTACTGGTGATTGATGACCTGCGCGCCTTTCAGGTAACCCTCAAAAGCATGTTGCAGAACATGGGGGTATCCCGCATCGACTTCTGTGACAGCGGTGAGCAGGCGTTGCGGGATATCAAGAAGTTTGACTACGACCTGATCGTCTCCGACTACAACCTCGGTAGTCAGCGCAAGAACGGCAGACAACTGCTGGAAGAGCTGAAAGAGCGCAAACTGCTGCCGCCCAATACCCTGTTTGTCATCGTCACCGGCGAGAACACCCGGGCCATGGTGCTGGGAGCGCTGGAAAACCAGCCCGACGACTATGTGATGAAGCCCTTCTCTCACCAGCAGCTGCGCAGCCGCTTGCTGCGTGCCATCGACAAGCGCACCGAGCTTCAGGCGCTATATGAAGCGCTGGCGCGCCAGGATTACCCCGCCGCCATCGAGATCTGCCGCACCCAGGTCCAAAATGGCTCGCGCTACGCCAACTACTGCCTCTGTCTGCTGGCAGAGCTCTACTGCACGGTGGGCGAGTTTGCCAAGTCTGAGAAGATGCTGCGCCACTTTATGGAGGAGCGTGACACCACCTGGACCCGGGTGGCGCTGGCCCGTACCTTTGTCAAAAGCGGCCGTCATGCCGAGGCCGAGGAGCTACTGACCGCGCTGATCAAGGCCCAGCCGCTGCTGCTCGATGCCCACGATCTGCTGGCCGAAAGCTATATGGCCCAGGCCCGGCTGGAGGATGCCATTGTCGCCACCCGCACCGGCGCCGAAATCTCGCCCTTGGGCATTCAGCGCCAGCAGCGACTCGGCGCACTGGCGGTGGAGAAAGGCGATTTCGAACTCGCCCATCAGGCCTTTGGTCAGGTGTATGAGTTATCGCGCCATTCGGTCTACCACTCGGTCGACCACCTGTGTGACTACGTGCGCATGTTGTTTGAGGCCTCAGATCACGCGGCTGAAGATGGGCGCAAACGGCGACTGCAGAATGAGGCCTTTACCGTGCTGCAGCGGGCGCGCGCCAGCAACACCTACAGTGATTTTGATTTCAACGGGTTTGAGGGGCTATGCCAGGCGCGGTTACAGGCCCGCCACGGCGATCTGCTCAAGGCCAAAAAGACCTTCTACAAAGCTGCCGCGCATTACATGCTCGACAACCGACTCGACCTGCCCGACAGCTTCCTGCCGGAAGGGGTGGCGACCCTCTCCAGCATCGGCGAGTACGAGACGGCCATTGAACTTGCTGACCGTTTGCAGGCGATCAGCAATCGCGGTCACTTCGCCGAGATTGCGCTTAATGATTTTCGTAAGTCAGACGATGCCATTGAGAAGCTCAGCCAGTTTGAAGCGGCCAACCGCGATGGTATCGCCCGCTACACCAAGGAAGACTACCCAGGCGCGATCAATGCCTTTCGCCTGGCACTGGCCGCGGCTCCGACCAATACCGGCGCTGCCCTTAACCTGATCCAGTCGCTGCTGCAGCACAACAAAGGCAAGCGCAAGGCTGAGCTAAACGACATGCAGGAGTGCCGCGACACCTTCAAGCTGCTGGATGGTGTGCCGCTGCCTGAAAAACAGAAACAGCGCTACCATGAATTGAGGCAACTCTTTGATGCGGTAAGTAACAACCGCAAGTAACTGGCAACGGGAGATCCACCATGGCTGCTTATACCTATCCCGCCCTGCTTGCCATCAGCCTGGCCGTGAGCGGCTGCCAGAGCCACATGCCATGCCCATCGGCGACAGAAATTGCCGAGCAACGCCGTCATTGCGAGCAGTTGCAACAACAGATCCGTAATGCGCCGGCCGAACGCTTACAAAGCAGAGGGGCGCTGGAGGAGCAGTACGCCAAGGAATGTGAAGAGCTGCTCTATTACCGCGAGAGCCACTCCGAACCGGAAGCCTGCCTGCAACAGGGGCGCTAACCACCAGCCCCTCGGCCCAGCCCCGCATGAGCGGTGCCATGCGCTCAGGGCCATCCGCCCGGTTCCCGGGCCTCACCTGCCGTCCTGTCAGTGCTGTAGAAAAAATACTAACTTTGGATCATTGCTGAGTAGCAAAAGTCTGATTTGCAGCAAATAGATCTGCCACCTCTGCCCTTAGAGTGCCGTTGCTTTGTTGTAATCTTACACCGAGCCATCACAACAACCGCTGTAGGGTTACCGAACATCCGCAGTTAGTGTTCAACGGCCATCGCCAGGAGTCGCCAACACCATGCACGACACCGATAACGACAAGAGCTACCGGGAGCTTCATCGCCCGGCAAGCGAATTTGCGTCACGCTCTGATTATCTGGATCACGAGCTGACGATCATGAAACCGCGGCGCTGGCGCCTTAACCTGCCTGGCCGTGATTTTCGTTTTGAATGGGAAGACCTGGTTCCGGCCATTGCCGGTACCATCGGTATTACCGTGATGTACTCCGCCGTTATGGCCGCCTGGGCGGCTGGCCTTAGCGAGCGCTGGGACCATGTCGATCTGCTGTCCACTGACTTCGCCGTGCAGGTGGTACGCGTTGAAATGCTGATCCCGGCGCTATTGTTCTGCATTCTCAGCTCCGGCTTTATCAATCCGCGGGCCAATCTTGGCGGCAACCACGGGCCGATGATCCCGCTCATCGGTACGATCGCGCTGGCGGGTGCTCACCCCCTGGCTCTTGCCATTCTGATCGGCTTTTTCGGCCTGACCCTAAGCATGCTCAAAGGAGGGTCACGGCTGGTTAACCTGACCGGCCAAGGGGTGGCCGGGGGCCTGCTGGTCTACCTCGGCGCCATGGGCTCCATCGGTCAGATCACCTCGCTGTTTGACTGGTCGGCAGGTCTGCAAGCCAAGCACAGCCTCGACTACAGCCTAAGCCATGTCGCTTTTGTCATTCTGGCAGTTAACGTGGTGGTTTACGCCTATCTGGCTCGGGTTAACAAGCGCTGGCTGGCGATTCCGCTGTGCGCCATTACCGCCATCGTTGTGGCCCTGCTGCTTGGTACTGGCCTGGATCTGCAGTTCAAGACCGAACCCGGTTTGCCTCCCCTGAGCCCAGTGTACTGGTGGGGTTCCACTGAGACCGGTTGGCAGCTTGGCCTGCCGAATCTCGGCCACTTTGTTGCGTCCCTGCCCTTCGCCATCCTCGCCGTGGCCATGTGGTCGCCTGACTTCCTGGGCCACCGTATCTTCCAGGAACTCAACTATCCGAAAGGCGCCGAAAAAGTATTGATGGACGTGGATGACACCATGACCACCTGCTCCATTCGCCAGATGGTGGGCACCGCTGTTGGTGGCGGTAACATCACCTCATCCTGGGGCACCTACATGATCCCGGCAGCCATCGCCAAACGGCCGATCCCGGCTGGCGCCATCCTCTTGGGTTCGCTGTGTATCATTGTCGCCATCATCGGCTACCCGATGGACGTCACCACCTGGCGCCCGGTGATGTCGGTTGCCCTGCTGGTTGGGGTATTCCTGCCGCTGCTCGAAGCAGGTATGCAGATGGTTAAAGATGCCAAAGACAGCCAGTCAGCCGGTATCTGTATCTTTGCCTCCATCGTCGCCAATCCAGTGTTTGCCTGGGCGTTGACCATGCTGCTGGATAACAACGGCCTGATCGGTGACCGTGATCGCGCCAAGACCCTGTCGTTGGCTGACCGGGTGATTATTCCGGGGCTGGCCTTCGTGATCTGCGTGGTGGCGATGCTGGCAGTGGGCATGCTGCCGGGGATCCCGCCGCTGCTCTAAGCGCTCGCTATCAGCCATTAACCCAACGGCCAGCTTTGCTGGCCGTTGCTTTTTCGACACCCACCAGTCAAGCGACGGCAACTGCCGAGCGCACCACCACTTCCCCCTGCAAGGCTTCCAGTTCTGCCGTCAAATCCCCCTCATTGACGTTGGCCGGCAGGATCAGATCCAGCTCAGCGGTGAACAGCGTGCTGTCATGACCGGTCACGGGCACACAGCGCGACACCATGTTGTTCAAGGCCACCCCCTGTTCGTCCAGCAGCCGAGTTATGTCATTGACGATACCAGGCCGGTCCGTCGCATCAATGCTCAGTTTGAGCTGACGTCGTTCTCCACCAAGCTGACATGCTGGGGCGTTGAAACTGGCCATCAGATCCTCGCGGCCACTAAACAGCTGCTTGATCTCCGCCAGGCGCTCATCCGGTGCAGAGAGTCTGATCAACGCCGTCAGCTGGCCATCCAAATGGGCCACGCGCGTATCCAGCCAACGTGCTTGCCGCTCGTGGCAGGCTGCCGCCAGCTCCTGAATCAGGCCGGGCTGGTCGCGCGCCACCAGTGAAACAATAACGACGGTGTTCATGGGCGGAATCCTTCTTGTCGTGGACGGTCTCGCTACACGCCCGAAGCATCCTGATTATGGTCAAGATGTAAGCGTCCGTAGCTAGTTTGAGGGTAAATCATCCCCCCAGCGCAAATGCGCGGCGGGTCTCGTTTCCTCAGCCTCAATCTGGCGCCAGATCAAAAAGCAGTAGCTGTTGCACAAGTTTTCGCCAGTCATGGCGGTTGCCAGCGCAATTGAGTCGCGCTGTGATTTACGCCAGAATTCGCCACCCGTGCTCACCGGAGTTGTTCATGCGCATTGTCTCTTTCAACATCAATGGCATTCGTGCCCGCCTGCACCAGCTGGCAGCGCTGATCGAACAGCTGCAGCCGGATCTGCTGGGGTTGCAGGAGATCAAAGTCGCGGATGATGCCTTTCCTCTGGATGCGGTAAAGGCCTTGGGTATGGACGTGGTCTATCACGGCCAGAAGGGCCACTACGGTGTTGCCCTGCTGGCCCGCAAGGCACCACAGCAGATCGCCAAGGGCTTTCCCCATGACAGTGATGACGCCCAACGCCGGTTGATCATGGGGCGCTGGCCATTAGCGGATGGCCGCACGCTGACGCTTTATAACGGTTACTTCCCCCAAGGTGAGAGCCGCGACCATCCACTCAAGTTTCCCGCCAAAGCTCGCTTTTACGCCGATCTCAATGCCCATCTGCAGGCACATCACAACCCGGCCGAGGAGCTGGTAGCGGTGATTGGCGACATGAATATCTCCAGCATCGACCATGACATCGGTATCGGTGAGGACAACGCCAAACGTTGGCTGCGCACCGGCAAGTGCAGCTTTCTGCCAGAAGAGCGTCAGTGGATGCAGCAACTGCTGGCACTGGGCTATGTCGATACCTTCCGCCAGCTCTACCCTGAAGTCGATAACCAGTTCAGCTGGTTTGATTACCGCAGCCGGGGCTTCGACGACAATCGCGGGTTGCGTATCGATCTGGTACTGGCCAGCAGGGCCCTGTCCCGGCACTGCAGCGCAGCCGGTATCGACTATCCTCTGCGGGCGATGGAGAGCCCCTCTGATCATGCTCCGGTATGGGCCGACTTCGACCTCCAGCTCGGCTGAGCTGATGATGTAATTTGTTTTCAGTCGGCGATGGCTGGCATCGCCGCCCTGCCCCTGCCAGCGTCGTTCTTGCCCCTTGCCACGACTGACTTGAAGCGCAACTCCAGGCCCCGGTGCCAATCAGAAAATTTATGTAATTTAATTACAGCTTTTGCCGGTTATTGACCTGGATCAATTGCCAACCTGAGCCCCTTGGCTAAGCTTTCTGCCATCACCGCCAAGCCCCAGGACTCGCAACGTGTCAGGTCCGTTTTCACTCGATGCCCTGCTGCCGCCGGAAATGGCCAAGAAAGCTGAAGATGTCGGCGTTGCGAAGGCCACCAAGGATCTGCTTTATACGCTGTCATCGGCCATGACTGCCGGTGCCTTCATCGGTATCGCTTTTGTCTTCTTTACCGTCGTCACCACTGGCGGCGACGCCCTGCCCTATGGCATCAATCGCCTGATCGGCGGTATCTGCTTTAGCCTCGGTCTGATGCTGGTGATCATCTGTGGCGGCGAACTCTTCACCTCCAACGTGCTCACCGTGGTTGCCCGAGCCAGTGCCAAGATCAGCTGGCGTCAGCTGCTGCGCAACTGGGCCATCGTTTATCTGGGCAATTTCATCGGCGCTATGGGGCTGGTACTGATCATGTTCCTGACCGAGCACCACACCAATGCCGGCGGCCAGGTCGGCATTAACTACCTGAACATCGCCCAGCACAAACTGCATCATTCGTTCGTCAAGGCGGTAGCCCTTGGCATCATGTGTAACGTGCTGGTCTGTTTGGCCATCTGGATGACCTTCGGCGCCCGTACGGCCACCGACAAAATGGTTGCCGTGGTATTGCCGGTGTCGATGTTTATTGTTGCCGGCTTCGAGCACTGCATCGCCAACATGTACGAGATCCCGATGGCGATGATGATCCAGCAGCTGGCAGCAGACTCCTTCTGGCAAACCACAGGCGTTAATCCAGGCGACTACGCCGATCTCACCTGGGCCAACTTCATCTTCCGCAACCTGATCCCGGTTACCATCGGCAACATCATAGGCGGCGGCCTGCTGGTAGGGCTCACCTACTGGTTTGTCTATCGCCGCCCAGAATTGCAGAACCCGAACCACCAGAACCACTATTAATTCACCCCAACTAACAGGTGATCATCATGAGTGCTCAGAACGAAACTCTCGCCCAGGCCTGGACCGGCTTTGCTGATGGCGAGTGGCAGACCAAAGTCGACGTCCGCGACTTCATTCAGAAGAACTTCACCCCCTACGCGGGCGACGAAAGCTTCCTGGCTGGCCCGACCGACGCTACCACCGCGCTGTGGGCCAAGGTGATGGAAGGGATCAAGGAAGAAAACCGCACCCATGCACCTGTGGATTTCGACACCGACCTGCCGTCGACCATCACCAGCCACGATGCCGGCTACATCGACCAAAGCATGGAAAAGATCGTCGGCCTGCAGACCGACAAGCCGCTCAAGCGCGCCATCATCTGTAACGGCGGTATCCGCATGGTCGAGACCTCGTGCGAGGTGTATGGC
>JAGOCY010000177.1 GCA_017998495.1 Corallincola sp. | reverse complement strand
GGTACGCCGTCATGCAGGGGTGGATGCCGCCCACGTCTACGGAGGCCTGATGGCCACGCTCACTACCTGGTGTGAGCACCAGAACATCGCCTATCTCGGCGTGCCCGTCGCCACGATCAAAAAGCACGCTACTGGCAAAGGCAATGCGGGCAAAGCCGAGGTCATCGCAGCCATGCGTGCCCTGGGCCACCCGGTCACCGATGACAACGAAGCCGATGCCCTGGCCTTGTTGCACTGGGCCATCGAGACGCAGGAGGCCTGACCATGAAAACACCGACACCTCACTACCGCTGCCCTCTGGGGCGCCTGCAGCCCCAGTCGCCCGATCTGGATGCCATCAAGCAAAGTGGCTGGCAGGAGCAGCGCATCCTGGTCGTGCATGCCGATGACAGCCGCCTGGACTTTCTTGAGCAGGAGGTCGTTCGACGCATCGGCCAGCGTCTTTACGGCGGGTCTCGCCATGGCTAAGTGGACGATCGACGATGTGGCCTTGCGCTTCAGTCAGGCGGCCGATGTTGCCCGACGTCTGCCAGCGGTTCGGGTCCAGGGATATTTCAACTGCTGGCCGGCGATCAAACGCGCCGAACATGAAAACCTGGGTGCGGAAGACCGGCCACCGGTCTATTTCCCGCCCAGTCCGGAGTCGGTCGATCGGATGCTGGAGGTCATGCGCTGGGTGCTCTGGCTGGAAGAAGAGCAACGTCACTTGGTGTGGATGCGCGCCAAGCGCTACGGTTGGCGGGAGATCGGTATCCGCTTTGCCTGTGACCGCAGCACCGCATGGCGACGCTGGCAGATGGCACTGGCCAAGGTGGCGCTGCACCTCAATTTGGAAGATCGATCATGAAATTGCATGAAATCGCCAGCGTCTTACAAGGTCTGCGCAGACCTGCGTAACGCTGCGGGTTGAACCCGCAATCAGGCGTGCAACATATCCGCCGGATTGGCGTAGTATTTCAGCTATCTTCTGGACAGAGGTGCGAGGCAAACGCCCACCCTGATCTGGCCACTACCAAACCCCACGAACCCGCCCTGAGCACCATGCTCTTGGCGGGTTTGTCGTTTCAAGGCTCCCAGACCATCGTGCAAATCGAAAACCGTCCGATCGAGGCGTTGATTCCTTACGCCCGTAACAGCCGCACGCACTCGGATGCCCAAGTAGCGCAGATCGCGGCTTCCATCCGCGAGTTTGGCTGGACCAATCCGGTGCTGGTCGACGGCAGCAACGGCATCATTGCCGGTCACGGTCGGGTGCTGGCGGCACGCAAGCTGGGCTTCGATCAGGTGCCGGTCATCGAACTGGCGCACCTGACCGAGTCGCAAAAGCGGGCCTATGTGCTGGCGGACAACAAGCTGGCGGAGAACGCCGGCTGGGATGATGAACTGCTGCGTATCGAACTGGAGGCCTTGCAGGCTGCCGGGTTTGATCTGTCACTGACCGGCTTTGCCGATGACGAACTGGCCGCGCTGATGGCCGAGCTGGCCGGCAACGAGGGGTTGACCGACGATGACGCTGTACCAGAGATCACCGACGACCTCGTAAGTCAGCCAGGGGATGTGTGGCTGCTGGGTGAGCATCGCCTTCTGTGTGGCGATGCCACCGACCCTGTGGCACTGGAGACCCTGATGGGCAGCGATCTGGCCGACATGGCGTTTACCGATCCGCCCTACAACGTCAACTACGCCAACACCGCCAAGGACAAGCAGCGCGGCACCCACCGGCCCATCCTTAATGACAACCTGGGTGAAGGCTTTGCCGGATTCCTGTCGGCGGCCTGCGCCAACCTGCTGGCCTATAGCAAGGGGGCGGTTTACATCGCCATGAGCTCCAGCGAGCTTGACACCCTGCAGCTGGCATTTCGCGGCGCCGGTGGCAAGTGGTCCACCTTCATCATCTGGGCCAAGAACACCTTCACACTGGGTCGCGCCGACTACCAACGCCAGTACGAACCCATCCTGTATGGCTGGCGCGATGGCGTCGATCACTTCTGGTGCGGTGACCGTGACCAGGGCGATGTCTGGTTCATCAACAAGCCGGTCAAGAACGATCTGCACCCGACCATGAAGCCGGTGGAGCTGGTCGAGCGGGCGATTCGCAACAGCAGCAAAACGCGTGACATCGTGCTCGATCTGTTCGGCGGCTCCGGTACGACCCTGATTGCTGCCGAGAAAACTCAGCGCCGCGCACGGCTGGTGGAGCTTGATCCCAAGTATGTCGATGTGATCGTCAAACGTTGGCAGGATTACACGGGCAAGGCGGCCACATTGGCCGCCACCGGTAAAACCTTTGCAGAGTGCGCAACGTCAGATCAGCTCGCCCCTGAACCGCAGGAGGCGTGAGGCATATTCAGTGGTCCACGCGCTTGAGGTCGCGGTAGAAATTCTCGTGAGGCCCAACCATCAGCAGCTTGATTGTTTGTGGGTCAAGAACGCGATAGGCGAGCAGGCACAGCTGATTGATCATCTTGAACTTGTAGACTTGCACGCCAGCCAGATCGCCAACCTTGGCCTCACCGATATCGGGGTCACTGGCGATGGCGCGCACCGCATCATCAAGCGCCGCCTTCTGCTGACGGTGCAGCTTTTTGACGGTGCGCTCGAAAGTCGGGGTAACGAGTAGACGCATCAGCCGAACTGATACTCGCCCACAGGTTCTTCCTGATCGGCGATCAGAATGTCACGGATCACGCTGAAGGGCAGATCCGGGTTCTCCGCGGCAATCTTGCCGATCTGAGACCAATATTCGATTTGCTTGGGTACCGAGCGGTGCTCGATGGTGCCGTAATGCCTGGCGGTCTCGACCAAGGCTTCTGGCAGCTTGACGTTGATGGCCATGGAAACCTCCTTAAAGTGGCTCCATTGTAGCCCGTCATGGACCAAAATGGAACCCTGTGTGATGCCGGTCAGGCAACGCGGTAAACGCGCTGGTCATGCTCATCCTTGCTGGAGATCAGTGTCAGGCCCAGCTTCTTCTTGAAGGCTCCGGCAAAGGTGCCGCGCACCGTGTGCGGTTGCCAGCCCGTGACCTCAACGATCTGGCTGATGGTGGCGCCTTCCGGGCGCTGGAGCATGGCGATGATCTGCGCCTGCTTGGTGTTCTCCCGGGTGCGCGGCGCGGCTTTGATCGGCTCGATCGAAGCCGGCGGTACCGCCAGGCCCAGCGCCTCGTAAGCCAAGTCGGTGACCCGGTGGCTCTCTCCATCGATTTGAATCAGACCCTGCCGCAGCAGGCTGCCCAACACCTTGTCACGGGCACCGCCCTTGAGGTTGTCGGGAAACCAGCTCAGCTGTCCATTGGATGCCTGGATGGCGGTGTTGAGAATCAGGGTCTGGGTGTCGGTCAGTTTCATGGTCATCTCCTTGTGATGGATCGGTGTGTGTTGAATTGGGGTGCGCTTACTCGGCGTACTCGCCTTCCTTGAAGTAGGCGTCGGTCACTTCCTTGAGGGCAGTGACGTAGTGCGTCACGTCACCGACGTGGCCCCAGGTCACCGCATCGGGGCTGACGCCAAAGTGGTCATCGCGCATCTGTTGCAGCCGCTGGAGCAAGACGTCGAATTCGCCAGCCTTTGCGATAAAGTTGTCCAGGGCGGTGGGTTTGGCAGTCAGGGTGGTCATGGTCGGGTCCTTTTTGCGGGTGGGTGATCGTGTCTGTATGAACGCTTCATTCGGCCGGCTTAGCAACTCGTTTCTGGGGGATCTGCCGAGGTTTTTTGCCGGCCTGCTGACCTGCCTCAAAAGCCGCCTGCAGCGCGGCTTTGATGTTCCAGACCGCCAGGTCATGGAAGTCCAGCCGGTCGCTGTTGCGCGTGTCCAGGGTCTCAAGCCCGAGGATGGTTTGGGCGATGTGATCGAGCGTCGGGTGGGTCATGGTGTGGGCTCTGGTTGATTGCGATGACCGTATGAACGCTTCATTTCCGGAAGAAGCCAAGTTGAATCTGGCCCCTGTCGCATCAATCCCACGCAGGGACGGGCAGTGGCTCGCAACGCTTCGCTATTTCATCGCCGGGGACCCTGGCGACCTTAGCCAGTGCGGGGCGGCGGACCCGCGAGATTTGCGCAGGCACAGGCCGCGCTACGGTTTCGCTTCGCGGCTCAATTCAAGGCACCACAGGGCCTGGCCGTGATCCGAGACGAAATGGCCGGCATCAGTGTTTCGCTTGACGGCGAAATGTCGGCGCTCACAGCCCAGCTTTGATTTCCCCTTTACCCACGAGCCACCCTGCATGGCAACTGCCCCCATCGAATCGCTGGCCAAGCTGCTGGATCTCACCCCGCGTCGGGTGCAGCAGCTGGCCAAGGAAGGCGTGATCCCCAAGCCGGCGACGCGTGGGCAGTACGACATCATCCCGTCGGTCGTGGCCTACATCCGCCACCTGCGGGCGGTGGCCAGCGGCGACGGCGGTGATCTCCTGACTGAAAAAACCCGCCTCGCCCGTGCCCAGGCCGAAAAAACCGAAGTCGAGATCGCTCGCCTCAAGGGCGTGCTGGTGCCCGCTGCGGAAGTCGAGCGCGCCTGGGCCAGCATGATCG
>JAGOCY010000176.1 GCA_017998495.1 Corallincola sp. | reverse complement strand
GCACATAGTCGAGGTGCAGCGGGCCGAAACCGGCGCCGGTGGCCACGCCGCCAGCAGTGGTGTTGGAGCTGGTGACAAACGGATAGGTGCCGTGATCGATGTCGAGCAGGGTGCCCTGGGCCCCTTCAAACATAATCTTGTCACCACGCTTGCGCGCCTGATCAAGCAGATCCGGCACATCGGCCACCATCGGCTTGAGCAGCTCTGCCCAGCGCACGCACTCGGCTTTGACCGCGTCCAGATCGATGGTCTCAGCCTGATAGAGCTGGGCCAGCTGGAAATTGTAGAAGCTGACCACATTGGCCAGCTTGTCGGCCAAACGGGCGCTGTCGAACAGGTCGCCGACGCGGATGGCGCGACGGGCGATCTTGTCCTCATAGGCCGGGCCGATGCCGCGACCGGTAGTACCGATCGCCTTGCTGCCGAGGGCGGCCTCGCGCGCCTTGTCGAGGGCGACATGGAACGGCAGGATCAGCGGGCAGGCCGCCGACACCACCAGTCGCTCACGCGCCGGCACACCCTTGCCTTCCAGCATGGTGATCTCTTTGAGCAGCGCCTCCGGCGACAGCACTACGCCGTTGCCGATGATGCAACGCACGCCATCATGAAGAATGCCTGAGGGGATGAGGTGAAGCACGGTTTTGACACCGCCGATCACCAGGGTATGGCCAGCGTTATGGCCGCCCTGATAACGCACCACCAAGCTGGCCTTGTCGGTCAGCAGATCCACGACCTTGCCTTTGCCCTCGTCGCCCCACTGGGTACCGAGGATCACCACGTTGTTAGCCATGTTGTTTCGTAAAGGAGGGTTGCCGCATAAGGGCGGAAAGTCTAGCAGATGACGGGGCGAATTCACCCGTTTTGTTGCAGTAACAACCACAGCAATAACAGGCCGAGGGAAACCAGGGCGACGCCGATCTGGCGCAGCACCTGCTCGGGCTGCGCCTGCAGCAGCCGCATCATCTGCCGCCAGCGTTCAGGAAAGAGGAGGGGGCCAACCCCCTCCGCGATCAGCAACAAGGCCAGAGCCAACCACCAGGTGGTGCTGTCCATGTCGCTCCAGCCTTACGGCTGACCTTGCTTCTGTTTGAAATACTGGAAGAAATCCCCTTCCGGCTGGATCACCATGAGGTTATCCGGGCGGCCCAGGCTGCGCTTGTAGGCATCCATGCTGCGCAGGAAGCGGAAGAACTCGGCGTCTTTGCTGTAGGCATCGGCAAAGATCTTGGCCGCTTCTGCATCACCCGAGCCACGCAGGGTCAGTGACTGACGCTGGGCATCGGCCAGCAGCACCGTTACCCGCTTGTCGGCTTCAGCGCGGATCCCCTCGGCCATCTCGGCACCGCGGGCACGGTGGCCCTTGGCCACCACATTACGCTCGGAGCGCATACGGTCGAAAATGTTGGATTTGACCTCTTCCGGCAGGTTGATGGTTTTGACCCGCACATCCAGCACCTTGATCCCCAGCTCAGAGGCGCTCTTGGCCGCCTGATCCAGCGCCTGGGCCATCAGCTCGTCACGCCCACCGGAAACAATAGCGGTCACCGTGCGGCTACCAAACTCGGTACGCAGGCCGTTGTTGATGATGCGGTTAAGCAGCGCATCGGCCTGACCGCGGTCACCACGGGTGGCCAGATAGAAACGCGAGAAATCCTCGATCTTCCATTTGGCATAGAAATCGACCAGCAGGTCTTTTTTCTCACCGGTGATAAAGCGGTTGGCTTCGCTCGACAGCGTCTGCAGGCGGGCATCCAGCACCAGCACGTCATCGATGAAGGGCACCTTGAGATGCAGACCCGGCGGGTAGACGCGCGGCACATCACCATCGCGTTTGACCTTACCAAACTGCTGCACGATCACCCGCTGCCCTTCCTTGACCACAAAGAAGGGGTTGAGCACCACCAGCCCGAACAGGACCAGTGCCAGAACCATGACAAAACGCGGCATTATTGACCCCTCCCCTGACGCGTGCTGCTGCGGCTGTCGCTGCGCCCGCTCTCACGTGACCAGCCTGCGGCAGGCTCAACCCCAGACGAACGTGACTCTACGGCAGTGCTGTTGTTGAGATCACGCGGCGGTGCCACCAGCCGCTGATCGCCGGCCAGCTTGTCCAGCGGCAGCACAAACAGCCCCTGATTGCCGCCACTCTGGTCGACCACCACTGAGCGCGAACCGGTCACCACCTGCTCCATCGCCTCCAGATAGAGACGATCACGGGTGATTTGCGGCGCCGCCAGATACTCCGGCAGCAGCTTGTCGAAGCGGGCCACTTCACCGGTGGCTTCCAGCGTCACCTGCTGACGATAGGCTTCGGCATCTTCGAGGATACGTTTGGCTTCACCTCGGGCGCGCGGTTCGCGCTCGGCGGCGTAAGCTTCAGCCTCCTTGATCAGCCGCTCTTCATCTTCACGGGCGGCGACGGCGTCATCGAACGCTGAACGCACCTGAGTCGGTGGGCGCACGTCCTGAATCGCCACTTCGCGGATCTCGAGACCGATACCATAAGGGGCAATGATCCGCTCCAGCTCGTTCCACACTTCCATGCGCATCTTGGCGCGACCGCTGGTCAGCACGTCATCCATGGTCGAGTGGCCAACCACATAACGCAGCGCCGAATCGAGCGCCTGACTCAGGCTGTCCTCGGGGCTGGTGGCCGCGAACAGATAAGCACGCGGGTCGTTGATGCGATACTGAACGGTCAGGTCCACCTCAACCAGATTCTCGTCCTTGGTCAGCATCGAACCGCGGGTCTGGGTCGATTTGACGTTGTTGACGTCGACAATGCGATGGCTGTCGATAAAGGTTGGGCGCCATGACAGGCCGGGGCTGACAGTGCGGTCGAACTCACCAAAGCGCAGCACAATGGCTTGTTCCGCTTCCTTGACGGTGTAGAAGCCGCTGATGACCCACACCACCACGGCAATCGCCAGGGCCACCACCATCAGCTTGCCGCCGCCACCGCTACCCTCGCCACTGCTACGGCCACCGCCGAACAGCCCACCGAGGCGGCGCATCAGATCGCGCAGTGCATCATCCACATCGTTACCACCACCGCGATTACCGCGCCAGGGGTCGCGGTCCTTGCCACGTCCGGGTTCATTCCACGCCATGAGCTACTCCATGGTTGCATCGTCAGCGGGCTCTGCCAGCGCAGGCAGCCGCTCGCCGAATTGTTTGCGTAAACGCTGATAATCCGCCAGCGGCAGGCTGATCTCGAGCAGCCAGCCACCGTCGTCACTAAAACTATCGGTCATCACCGCACCCAGGCTGTAGAGGGCACTACGCAAGCGGCCATCGGCTGGTGCCACCAGCAACTGCTGGCGTACCAGGGTCTGACCCAAGCGCTTACGCAGCGCCTCCAGCAGCAGATCGGTGCCATCGCCGTCGCGGGCACTCAGCCACACCGCCGCCGGCAGCCCCTCATCATCCAGATCGATGCGCGCATTGCCACCGTCAATCTGATCGATCTTGTTAAAGACCACCAGCTGCGGCACCTCAATCGCATCGATCTCGGTCAGCACGTCAGTCACCGCTGCCATGTTTTCGCTCAGCCGTTCATCACTGGCATCCACCACATGGAGCAGGATGTCCGCCTCGCGCGTTTCGGTCAGGGTGGCTTTGAAGGCGGCCACCAGATCGTGGGGCAGGTGGCGAATGAAGCCGACGGTGTCAGCCACCACTAGCGGCCCGATCTCCGGCAGCTCGAGGCGCCGCATGGTCGGGTCAAGGGTGGCAAACAGCTGATCGGCGGCGTAGACGCCGGCCGTGGTCAGACGGTTGAACAGGGTCGATTTACCGGCGTTGGTGTAGCCGACCAAAGCCACCGTCGGCACCTCGGCGCGCTGGCGGGCACGTCTGCCCTGCTCGCGCTGCTTTTCCACCTTCTCCAGCCGCCGCTCGATGTTGGCGATGCGGCCACGCAGCAGGCGGCGGTCGGTTTCCAGCTGGGTTTCACCCGGGCCGCGCATGCCGATACCGCCGCGCTGGCGCTCTAGGTGGGTCCAGCCACGTACCAGCCGGGTGGCAATGTGGCGCAGCTGGGCCAGCTCAACCTGCAGCTTGCCCTCATGAGTGCGGGCGCGCTGGGCAAAGATATCGAGGATCAGACCGGTACGGTCGACCACCCGACAGCTGCACAGTTTTTCAAGGTTACGTTCCTGCGAGGGCGACAGGCTGTGGTTGACGATCACCACATCGGCGCCGCAGCTTTTCACCGCCAGCGCGATCTCATCGGCCTTGCCTTCGCCCACGAAATATTTGGCGCTGGGGCTCTGACGCCGCGCCGTGACCAGACCAACCTGGGTAACCCCCGCCGAGGCCACCAGCATCTCCAGCTCCTGCAGTTCTTCGCGGGCGCTGTCACTGGTGAACTCGACGTGAACCAGAAGTGCCTGTTCGCCCCCCTGGTGACGGTCAAACAAGCATCAACCTCTCAGCGCTCATTCGCTCTCGTCGCTGCCATTGTCCGCCGCGCGGTGACCGCCAGCAGCCGGGGCGCTGTGATGGGCGTGAGAGACCGGGCGGGCCGGCACTACCG
>JAGOCY010000175.1 GCA_017998495.1 Corallincola sp. | reverse complement strand
ACCTGGGCCAGGGCCACCGGCAGCGCCTGACGCAGCTGCTGCCAGCTGAGTTCGGCGGCGCCATGCAGCGGCGGTGGGTCGAGCAGTACCAGCTGGTCGAGCGAGGTCTGGTGCTCGGCGGCCACAAACTGGGTGTCGTCGCCGATCACTATCCCTTCGGCTGCCAGCCCCTGGCGCACCGCGGGCTCGTTGGCCAGTGCGGCCAGCACCCGGGCATTAAAGCCACCCGCGGCACCACCGCAGGCGCCGCACTCCAGCTTGGCGGCATAGGGGTTGTTCCGGCTGTGGCTGCCGTGGCCGACAATCACCACCAGCGGCGCGAAGTCGCGGGTCAGCCCCATGCCGCGCAGGGCCTGGGCGGTCAGGGCAATGCGCTGCTCCAGGCTGAGCCCAAGCGGCAGGCCGTCGCGAAAGCCGTGCTGATGCAGGGCCAAGGTGGCTGGCAGCGGCGGCCGGCGGGCGCGGGTCAAGCGGGCGCGCCAGCGGCTGGGCAGCAGCCCCTGCCAGATCAGCTGGGCGCCATGCCACAGGCCGGCCAGTTCCGGCAGGCTGAGGCTGGCCAGCGGCGCCACTTTCAGTTGCTGCTCGGTGTGGGCACAGGCGCGCTCATCTTGGCGCTGCTGGCGATACTGGCGCAGCAGCAGCGGTGGCGCCGTTTCCCCCACCTCGGCCAGCGGTTTGAGGATCACCGGGCAGGCGGCGTGCACCTGCTGGTCATCCAGACTGCGGCTGCGCAGCGGCAGGCCAAAGAAGCCGGCATAACCATGGGTGGTGAAGGGGCCGGCGGCTTCCAGCGCCCGGCGCAGCGGCTCGGAGCGGACATCAATGCACAGCACCAGCTGGGCCGCTGGTCTGGTGTGGCGTGGCAAGGGTGCCCCCGCCTCGCCACTGTGGCTGAGCTGGCGTTGCAGGCGCAGGCGGTAATCCTGCTCCAGCGCCTCCAGCCACAGCATGGCCAGCGCATCCTCATCAAGGGCGGCGGCCAACTGCAGCCGCTCCTGTTTGTCGCTGGCGCTCAACCGTTGCCAATGCCAGGGGCTCATCAGCCCGTAACTGGCCCAGGCCCGCAGCAAGGGGGCGCTGTCGGCCTCGCGGCTGGGGGCCAGGGTCGGGCGCTCGCCGATCACCGCGCGCACCAGTGCCAGCCGTACCGCCAGGTAGTCGACCATGGCGCTCAGTTCGTCCCCCTGCTGGCGGCCATGGTGGCGGAAAGCGCCAGCCCAGCCCGGCAGGGCCAGCAGTTCGGCCTTGAGGTAATCGCGCTGTTGGGCGCGCTCGGCCGCCCATTGCAGCCCCCAGTGCAGGGCCGGGGCCGCCGTCTGCGGGCACTCGGCCAGCCGCTGGCGCACTGTGCGCGGTAACAGTGGGTCCTGCTCCACATAGTGGCGCCAGCTGGCAAACAGGTGGGCGCCGGTGCAGGGCCAGGCCGCCTGCGACTGGCCCAGCGCCAGTTTGCACCAGCGGATGCAGGCCTGATCGATCAGCTGCTGCAGCTCGGGCTGGCCCGCTGTGGCCAGCCGCTGGCCATGGCTGAGGATCACCCCTTTGCTCGGGCGTGGTGGCGTCGGCAGGGTGGCGGCCAGCCGCTGCCAGTATTGGCTGATGGCGTTGCCCGGCGGGTGGCCATCGTCGGTCAGCCGGCGCAGCACAAACTGGCGGTAGGGATCGCGCAGATAGCGGCTGCCCTGCGCCTGCAGCCAGCGCTCGATCACCCCCTGCAGCACGCCGCTGTCGATCTCGCCGCGCTGCCAGCGGGCGCGGGCCAAGGCCGGCTCTGGCAGCATGCTGCAGCCGCTGAGGGCGCGGTGGTAGCGGGCGGCCTGGGCAAACGGCTGCTGTTCCCAGCCATGCCAGGGGCTGCGGGCGGCAAAGGTGGCCAGTGGCCATTGCGGCGCCACCCAGTCGATAACGCTGGCCACCAGTTCAACCACGTTCGGGCTGCTCTGCGGCCGCCGCTGACGCGGCTCGGGGGCGATGCCAGGCAGGGTGTTGGTGCTGTTCATGGCTTACTCCGAATGGTGGGCAAGGGCAGCCAGATGGCGGCGGTGGAGGTGTTCGGGGTGGCTGTCGATGGTGCGCGCTGTGGCTTCGCCGGCGCCAACCAGCTGCATGTAGAGCCAGCGCGACCAGCGGTAACGCGGCATCTGGCGGCCGGCCTCAAGCAGGGTGACGCCGCCGAGCAGCAGTAGCAGCGCGGCCAGCAGCCAGGGCAGGGAGGGGCCGCTGGTTACCGGCAGTGCCCCCTCCAGCAGTTGGCGCAGCAGGTACTGGCCGCTGATAAACGACAGCCCCAGCCCGCCCAGCCACAGCCAGCCGGTCAGCCGCTTGAGGGCCGGGCCGAGGCCCGCCAGGGCGTGGCCTGCGGCCATCCCCAGCAGCAGGGCGCTGAACCAGTCGGTGGCCAGGGTGCGGCCCGGCAGCAGGGCGATGATGATCAGCGCCAACGGCACCCCAACTGCCACTGTGGCCAGCAGTTGATAGCGGCGGCGCGGCGGCGCAGCCCGGGCGAGCTGGCCGCCGGCCTGCAGGAACAGGTTGGCTTTGAACAGTGCATGCAGCACCAGATGGATCAGGGCGGCGACATAGGCCCCCAGCGCGCATTGCACCAGCAGGCAGCCCATCTGGGCGACGGTGGAGGCCGCCAGTTGCCGTTTAACATCCACCTGCACCAGCGCCATACCGGCCCCTACCAGCAGCGACAGCGCGGCCATTAGCAGCAGCGCGGGCTGGGCCCAAGGCACTGCGGCCAGCAGTTCGGCATGGCTGATCAGCAGCAGGGCGCCGCCGTTCACCAGCCCGGCATGCATGATGGCCGATACCGGCGTTGGCGCGACCAGGCTGCTCATCAGCCAGCGCTGGGCCGGCCACTGGGCCGCCGGCAGCAGCGCCGCCAGCAGGATCAGTGCCGCCATCAGCTGGCGTTGCCAGGCTGCCGGCTCAGGGCCACCGAGCTGGCCCAGAGCCAGCGCCGCCACCAGCGCCAGCCAGCTGACCAGCAGCACCTGTGCCGCCAGGCGGCTGGCGGCGCGGGCGGCGGGCCAGTCGCGGGCGCTGCCAATCAGCTGCACCAGAGCCAGCAGCGCCAGCCCCCAGCTCAGGGCCAGCACCAGTGGCGACAGGGTGAGCCAGGCTGAGGCGGCCGCCACCGTGGCGATCGCCATCCACGCCTGCAGCCGTGGCTGGTCGCGATCACCGAGCAGGAAGCGCAGGCTGAAGCGCTGGATCACCGCCCCCAGCCCCAGGATCAGGCTGGCCAGCAGCCAGCCGCTCACCCCCCGTGCCGGCAGGCCGGCGATGGGGCTGTCGGCCACCCACAGCAGGTTGACCAGGGCCAGCAGCGCCGGCAGCAGGGCCAGATTGGCCATGCGGTGGCCGGGGGCACGCGGTGGGCGCCGCTGCCACAACAGTCGTAGCGCGGCGGCCAGATAGAGCAGCACCGCGGCCAGCCACAGGGCGCCGGGCAGGCTGGTCAGGGTGAATGTCGTCAAGGAGAGGTTCATCCATCATCTCCAGGCGATTGAACTCAAGGGCGATGCTAGCTAGGCTTGTTCATAAGCTCCAATCGCAATTATTTTGCTAATGGCAAACTTTTGTTTATGAACATTACTCTGCGCCAACTTCAGATCTTCGAGCAGGTGGCCGCTTGCGGCAGCTTTACCCGCGCCGCCGAACAGCTGTTTATGACCCAGCCGGCGGTGTCGCAGCAGATGCGCCAGCTGACCGAGCAGGTGGGCGAGGCGCTCTACGACGTGGTCGGCCGCCAGCTGCAGATCACCCCGGCCGGCCAGGCACTGCTGGCCACCTGGCAGGGGATGCAGCAGGAGTGGCACTGCTTTGAGGAGGAGATCGCGGCCCGTCGCGGGCTGCAGCGCGGCAGCCTGCGGCTGGCGGTGGTCAGCACCGCCAAATACTTCATCCCGCGGGTGCTGGGGCCGTTCTGTCAGCGCTATCCGGGGATCGATGTCCGGCTGGAGGTGGCCAACCGCGATCGGGTGGTGGAGCGCATCCAGCGCAATCTGGATGATCTCTATGTGATGACCACACCGCCTGACCATCTGGATCTGGTGGCTGAGCCGGTGCTTGATAACCCGCTGGTGGTGATCGCTGCACCTGACCATCCGCGCCGCGACGAGCGCCAGATCCCCCTGGCGGCACTTGCCAACGAGCGCTTTATCATGCGCGAAGCGGGGGCCGGCACCCGTATCACCATCGAGCAGTCTCTGGCCGAGCAACAGCTGCGGCTGAATGTGCGCATGGAGCTGGGCAGCAACGAGGCGATCAAACAGGCGGTGGCGGGCGGCCTTGGCCTGTCGATCCTGTCGCGCCATGCCCTCCATCGCCTGCCGGTGGAGGAAGATGACGTGGCCATTCTTGATGTGGCCGGTTTTCCGTTGATGAGCCAGTGGTATCTGGTGCATCTGCGCAGCAAAAAGCTGAGCCTGGCGGCCACCACCTTTCTGGCCGAACTCAAGCAGTGGCTACCTGCCTACCGTCAGCACAAAGGGCTGGATGCGCATGACCACACCACCTGACAGCTATCGTGGCCAGC
>JAGOCY010000174.1 GCA_017998495.1 Corallincola sp. | reverse complement strand
TCAATGGCCAGCGGCAGCTGCTGGCGATGCCATCACAGGCGGTAGACGTGGCCTGGCATGCCTTTATCCTCGACACCCGCGCTTACACCCAGTTCTGCCACAAGACTTTGGGCCACTATCTGCACCACGTCCCGGCCAGCCGTATGACCAAGGCCCCCCACGCAGACGAAAGCCTGCGCCGTTGCTGGCGGCTGGCTTGCAAGCGGGAGGAACTCGACCCGCAGCGCCCAAGCCGCTTGCCCCTGCTGTTTGCCATAGATGTCACGCTGGCCATTGCCAACGGCTTTCACTACAGCCTCGACTGCACCCGCCCAGGTGCCGACGGCCACTGCGCCAGCCATATCGGTTGCAGCAGCTGTGGCGGTGGCGATGGGGGGGATGGCGGTGGTTGCGGTGGTGGGGGCGACTAACCCTCGCTTACCGATCAATTACCCCCAACTAACGGCCAGGCAGCGCTGGCCCACAACCACTGTTGCCAACCTGCAACACTCGTCAGCAATGTTTACAAAGACTGTACTTCGAGTACAAACGCCCAAAACAACTTGACCAAGATCAAATAGATCCGTGATGGCATGGTTGCTGCTTCAGGAGCTTCGGTTCGGCGCGAATGACCCATGACCGGTCAACCACCTCAAGGTGCCGCCGTCCCGCCAGGGGCGTTGTGACAGCAATTTGCTGCCCCCCTCGCGCACAGGACCCTGCTCAAACATTAGGAGGATGAAGCAATGATCAAATTTACTCGCCTTGCCCTGGCCACCGCCCTGCTGCTCGGTAGTGGCTCAGCCATGGCTGGCGCCATCATCACCAGCGGTGATGTCAAAGTTGGTGTTAATGACCTCGGCAACCTCAACATTGGCGGTGGTGTTGCCGATGTTGCCGGCACCACCCTGGTCGGGGTGCGCTACCTGACAGGCGGCCTGGAGTATGAGTCAACTTCTCACGGCTGTGAGTGCGAAGGCTGGGGTGTCGGTATTGCTGACACCATGCAGTCGGGCTATGCCAACGATGCCATGGGCACCGCCGGCCTCAGTCTGGTGAGTTTCGCCAGCACCGCCACCACCGCGACCTCGGTCACCAGCATGGCTGATCTCAAGATCACCCATGCTTTTGCCCCGGCCGCTGAAACCAGCAAGCTGTATCGTGTGGTCGTGACCATCGAAAACACCGGTGCCAATAACTACAACGACATCCGCTATCGTCGTACCTTCGACTGGGATACTTCGCCAACGCCGTTTAGCGAATATGTGACCATCGGCGGTACTGCTGCGGCCACCGCCGTACTGGGCGCCAGCAATGACGGTTTCTGCAGCTCCAACCCGTTTGCCCCGCTGACCTGTGGCTACACCACACCGATCACCGGCGACTTCGTTGCTGCCGGCCCGGAAGACCATGGCGCCAACTTTGACTTTGGCTTTGGTGCGCTGGCTGCTGGTGAGTCTTTCAGCTTCGAAATCTTCTACGGTGCTGCCGACAACAAGAGCCAGGCCATCTCGGCTCTCGCTGCAGTAGAGGCCGAAGTTTATTCGCTGGGCTGGTCAAGCCTTGATGCCAACCAGGATGGTTTCGGTGACGCTGATGGCCGTATCACCCCCACCTTCATCTTCGGCTTTGCCAAAGTTGGTGGCGACATCATCATCGATCCGGAAGTGCCGGTGCCGGCCACCATTGGCCTGTTCGGTCTGGCCCTGCTCGGCCTTGGCCTGCGCCGTCGCGCCAAGTAATCTGACCAACAGGCAGCCCGCTGCCTGAGTACCAATGCCAGTCAGTCCGCTGACTGGCATTTTTTTATGCCGCGGCTGGCGGGCACTTGGCCCGCCAAGCGAGCGCTCACCGCATCTCGCACCCCTGCTTAAACGTTTACTTTTTAACCAACAGATCCGAGCAGTCGAACCGTTCACATTTTGCGCACCCAATCACGACGATTCGTTGTATTAGCGAAGGCTGATGGTTAAGTTGCGGCCAGCGCTTGCTGGTGCTCTGACCATGTCGCCACTGCGCCTCTGACCCGATAACCATAACGATGAGAACAGGATAGCTCCATGAACCCACTGACCCGCCAGCGTCTGCTGCAGCGCGGGCTGTGGCTGGCCCTTGGCCTTGCCACCCTGCCCGCCCACGCCGACTGGTTCTTCCGCGGCACCCCGAATAGCTGGGGCACCACCGCCCTGACCCAGGTCGACGCCACCACCTACACCACCTGCCAGAGCTTTGCTGGCGGTGATGCCAGCGGCGGCCCGCGCTTCAAGATCGACCGCTTCGGCAACTGGGCCGAAAACTACCCCAGTGCCGATTACGCCGTCAGCGCCAACACCAGTTACAACATCAGCTTCAACAGCAGCAGCAAGGCGATCAGCGCCACTGCGGTGACCAGCTGCGGCAGCACTGGCGGCCCGGCCAAAGTGTTTAGCCAGCTCCACTTCCGCGGCACCGCCAACAACTGGGCTGCCACCCCCATGGCCCTGGTGGCCGACAACACCTGGGAGCTGACGGTCAGCTTCGACGGCCAGACCAGCCAGCGCTTCAAGTTCGATGTCTCCACCAACTGGAGCAACAACTACGGCGACAACGGTGCCGACGGCATCCTCGATAAAACCGGCGCCGACATCTACACCGCGCTGGTGGGCAGCTACAAGATTCAGGTCAACGACAAGACCCTGCGCTACAGCCTGACCCCGGTTGAATGCAGCAGTAACTGCGCCAGCCCGGTCACCTCGTTGGGGGCCGTTTATAGCCCGGATGGCACCACCTTCTCGCTGTGGTCACCTGACAGTAGCAACGTCAAAGTCGTCGTGGATGGCACCACCCACACCCTGAAGAAAGTGGCCGACTTCAATGGCTACAGTAACGTCTATCAGGTGTTTGTCCCCGGCGATCTGCACCTCAAGCCCTACACCCTGCTAGTCAACGGCATCCCGGTACGCGACCCCTACGGCAAGATGGTCCAGCCCGGCACTGGCGACTATGAGGCGGTCAATATCGTCATGGACATGAGCCGCACTGGCCCCAGCGGTGGCTGGGCGGCCCGGCCGCCACTGGTAAACCGCGAAGATGCGGTGATCTACGAAGTGCATGTGCGCGACTTCACCATCCACCCCAGCTCCGGCGTCAGCGCCGACAAGCGCGGTAAATATCTGGGCATGGTCCAGGCCGGCACCCGCTACAGCGGCGTGAAAACCGGTATCGACCATCTCAAGGAGCTGGGCGTCACCCACGTTCAGCTGCTGCCGGTCTATGACTTTGCCACCTGCGATGGCCTGCCCGACTCCGACCCCTGCTACAACTGGGGCTATGACCCGCGCAACTACAACGTGCCGGAAGAGCGTTACAGCCAGTTCCCGACCGACTACGAAGCCCGCGCCAACGAGTTCAAGACCATGGTCAACGAATTCCACAAGGCCGGCATCCGCGTGGTGATGGATGTGGTCTACAACCACACCTACAACAAAGAGATGTTCAGCCCCATCTCCAGCAAGTACTACACCCTCACCGACCTCTCCGGCACCGGCAACTCCATCGACGCCGATGTGGGCATGGTCAGCCGCATGATCCAGGACTCGCTGGAATACTGGGTGCGTGAATATGGCATCGACGGCTTCCGCTTCGACCTGATCGGCATCTTCAGCCATGCCGAAGTGGAAAAGTGGGGCCGCCACCTCAACGCCACTTTCCCTGACCGCAACCTGCTGCTCTACGGCGAGCCGTGGAACGGCTATGCCTCTGATCCCAAAGAGGGACAGCGGGTACGCTACGGCACTACCCGATTTATGGTGGAAGAGCGCGTAGGGGTGTTCAACGGCGCCTTCCGCGAAGCGCTCAAGGGCAACAACGACGGCACCGCCACCGGCTACATGTTCAATAACCTGGCGCCGGCTGACAGTGGCTGGGCGATCTACGACGGTTTCCGCGGCAGCCCCTACAGCAGCAACGATGGCCGCAACGGCACCTGGTTCCGTAACTTCACCGCCGATCCTGAGCAGTCGATCAACTACATCTCGGCCCACGACAACTTTGGCCTGTGGGACAAGGTCTACCTGAGTCTGTCGACCAATGTCAGCCAGAACAGCAGCCATCAGGTGCTGTCACTCACCCCGCCAGCCAACCTCGGTTATGCCAAACGGGTGGTGGATTTCGGCATGGGTATGGTGCTGACCAGCCAGGGAATTCCATTCCTGCACGCTGGTGACGAGTTCCTGCGCACCAAAACCAATAACGAGCAGATGAATGTGCCTTCAGCCTGGAATTACGGGCAGCACGGCGGTACCCACAACACCTACAACGCCCCGGACAGCTTCAACAGCATCAAGTGGCAACGCAAGGTGGATAACGCCAGCACCTTCAACTACCTCAAGTCGCTGGTAGCGCTGCGTAAAGCCCACGCTGGCCTGCGTATGACCAGTAACAGCCAGATCAGCCAGTATCTGCAGGTTAACCGCCCGGCCGATGCTGGTGGCCAGCTGGTCACCGGCCTGATCACCGCCCCGGCCGACAGTCACCGCCTGTTCGTGGTCTACAACAGCGGCAACAACCGCAGCGTCACCCTGCCCGCCGGCAGC
>JAGOCY010000173.1 GCA_017998495.1 Corallincola sp. | reverse complement strand
AGGTGATAAGGCGGGGCGATAGTGCGGCAGTCAGCCGGTAGCAGCAGGGTGATCATCAGGGTTCGCGCGGCGGGCAGAGGGCGGATTGTGGCTGAAGGCCGGGGAGGCGGTCCACCCCCGGCTGCTGGGCTGCACTCACCACTGATAGCTGGCCTTGACCCAGGCGGTCAGCCCCGGCTCATTGACCCGGGTGGTCTGGGTGAAACCGGCCACCATCGCCCCGCCGCGGCTGAGGTGTTCGGCGTAGCTTTTATCGAGCAGGTTGTCGATGCCGGCAGTCAACAGCAGCGCCTCATCGGGCTGCCAGCCACCGTTGATGGAGAGCACACCAAAGCCGGCGCTCTCCCCCAGATCCTGACCGACGATATTGCCCTGATTGACTGCCACCCGCGACTGGCCCGCCACCAGCCGCCACAGCAGACCGCCGCTCCACACCCCGCGCTGATAGTTGAGGCCGAGGCGCCCCTCCAGCGGTGGCTGCTGGGCCAGTGGCCGGTCATCGCTGAGGTTGTCGCCGTGGACATAGGCCAGACTGCTATCGACCGCCCAGCGCTGGGCAAACTGATAACGCAGCGCCAGTTCGCCGCCGTAGCTTTCACTGTCGATGTTGCGGGTGACGGTGGCGGTGCTCATGCCGCGCGGCCAGTCAGACTGGATCAGGATGTAGTCGTCGATGCGATTGGCAAACAGCGAAGCGGACCCCTGCCACTGCGCCGATTCATGGACCCAGCCGAGATCGATCTGGCGGTTGCGCTCGGGGCGGGTGTCGAAGGCGCTGATGGTGGTTTCACTGCCCTTGCCGCCGCCGATCAGCTCCCAGTAATCGGGGAAGCGCTCGGCCTGCCCCAGCCCGAGATACCAGGTACCGACCGGTTGCGCCAGCTCATAGCGAACAAAGCCGCTGGTCAGCCACTCATCGCGCTCGGCGTTGGCGGTGGGGTTGGGACGCGCCCCCAGCATGCTACCGATCATCTGGCGCTGATCCTGGGCGTGCCAGTCATCCAGCCGCAGGCCGCCGATCAGGGTCTCGCGCGCCGCCAGCTGCCAGCTCAGCTCGGCAAACAGCCCCTGGCTGCGCAGCCGGGCATCGTCCACCTGCGCCAGCTGCTCATAGGGCATCATCAGCTGGTTCATGGTCGAACGCACCGCATGCTGGTTGTGCTGATAATCGCCACCACCAATCAGGGTCAGGCTGTCGCTCAGCGCCAGCTCCAGCTCCAGCCGGCTGCCACGGGTTTCGCGGGTGGGGTTGCTAACCGCCGGGTTGGCCATCATGGCGCTGGGGGTGAAGGGGCGCAGGCTGTAGTTGTCCATCACATGGTCGATGTCGTTGCGATAGAGATCGAAACGGGCGCTGCGCAGGGTCTCGCCCCAGTTCTCCTTGCGCGCACTCAGCCCCAGATTGTCCTGACGGAACTTGACCCCATCCATCGCCCGGTCGGCGTAGGCCGCCTCGCCATCGCTGGCCAGGGCCGACAGCTCGACCACACTGTGCTGATCCGGCGTCCAGCCCGCGGCGAGCCGGCCATTCCAGCGCTGATAGGCGGAATGGACCTCATGGCCGTCGCCATCTTCATAGTCATCGGCAGCAGCCTGGCCACCGCTCAGCTCGCCATAGCCGAGGCGATTGCCGGCCAGCAGCTCGGCCCGCTCATCGTGACGGCCAAAGCTGGCGCCGGTCAGGGCCACTCGGCCGTCGACAGCAGCCGCGTCGAGCTGGCGCGGCTCGCGTTCAAAGCGCACGGTGGCCGCCGTGCTGGCGCCATAACGCACCGTCTGGGGCCCCTTGACCACCACCATGCGGTCATAGTCTTCCGGCTGGATATAGGCGGTCGGCGGGTCCATGCGGTTGCCGCAGCCCCCCAGCACCAGCTGGTCCTCGGCCAGAATGGTCAGACGCGAACCGGCCATGCCGCGAAACAGCGGGTCACCACTGGTGCCCCCTTTGCGGATCAGGTTGAAGCCGGGAATGGTCTTGAGATAGTCACCGCCATCGGCGGCCGGCAGCGGCTGGCGCGGCTGTTTCGGATCGGTCTCCACCACCAAGGGAGCCACCGGGTGCTCACCGGTGATGACGATCACCTCCACCGGCACACTGTCTGCATCCTCATCCGCCTGCGCGGGTTCGGCAGCCGTTGCGGCGGCCGAAAAAAGCGCCGCCACCACCAGGCACAGTGGTGAACGGCACAACATCGAAACTGGGGTAACAGCAGGCATCAACGCAACACTCTGGCGGCAAAGGGCGCATTGTCGGCTGCTGCTGGCTGCAGCGGGATGCGGCAGATTGTCGCAGTCAGGGCAGCCACGCCCATGCACTAATCCGAGGCAGCCTGCCGCATGGATATGCACGTCTATGGCCACCCACCCGCCGTGTCCCCCAATCCCGGCAACGACGCGCCACCACTGGCTGAGAGAGATTCTCAGGCAGCACCGCAGGTTGCGCAGGATCATTGAATAAATCTGCTTGGACCCATTCGCTTTTGCTCATATTTATGCAAAATTGTCTGCCCAAATATGCTGCCAAAGCAGCGTCTGGGTCGGGGCCGTGAGGCCCCGATTGTGCCTGAGGCCCGCTCCACGCGGCTTGCCCGGCAGATGCGCGGCCTTTTACCCGTCAGGAAGAGACCGCCGTTGAGACCTTTCGCACCCTTCGGTCGTATCATGACGGGGCGATGAGAACTGAACAGGAAGATGTGGCATGACCAACTCCAATGCTGAATCGCGCAGCCTCTATCGTGAGGAGTTCGAACACGACTCCTGCGGCATCGGCTTTGTAGCCAACCTCAAGGGCGGCAAAACCCATGACGTGATCGAAAACGCCCTGACCATGCTCACCTGCATGGAACACCGTGGCGGTACCGGTTTCGATGTGAAGAGCGGTGACGGCGCCGGTATCCTGATTCAGATCCCGCACGCCTTCCTCGCCGAAGAGTGCGCCAAACTGGGCATCAACCTGCCGCAGCCGGGTGAATACGGCGCCGGGATGATCTTCTTCCCCCAGGATGACGCTGAAGAAGCGCGCAGCCGCGCCACCTTCGAAGCCAACATCAAGACCCTCGGTCTGACCCTGCTCGGCTACCGCAAGGTGCCCTTCGATGCCAGCGATCTGGGCGAAGCGTCGCGTAACTCCATGCCCAAGATTGAGCAGGTGTTCATCGTCCGTCCGGCGAGCATGGAGCAGCAGACCTTCGAGCGTCGCCTGTTCCTGCTGCGCAAGATGAGCAGCCACCAGATGAACCGTGAGGTGACCAAAGACAAGGACACCTTCTACATCCCGTCGCTGTCGTCGCGCACCATGGTGTTCAAGGGCCAGCTGACCACCGCCCAGGTGCGGCTGTTCTATCTCGATCTGCAGGATGAGCGCGTGGTCAGCCAGATGGCGATGTTCCACTCGCGCTTCTCCACCAACACCTTCCCGGCCTGGCGCCGCGCCCAGCCGTTCCGTTATCTCGCCCACAACGGCGAGATCAACACGGTCAAGGGCAACACCAACTGGATGCGCGCCCGCGAAGCGCTGTTCGAATCGGCCCACTTTACTGCCGAAGAGATGGAGCTGCTCAAGCCGATCTGCAACCTCGACAACTCCGACTCGGCCAACCTCGACATGGCCATCGAGCTGCTGGTGCTGGCCGGCCGGCCGCTGCCGCAGGTGATGATGATGATGGTCCCCGAAGCCTGGCAGACCCAGGAGGAGATGGACCCGGTCAAGCGCGCCTTCTACGAGTACTACAGCTGCATCATGGAGCCGTGGGACGGCCCGGCCTCGCTGTCGTTCACCGATGGCACCATCATCGGCGCCACCCTCGACCGTAACGGCCTGCGTCCGTCGCGTTACCTGGTGACCAAAGACGGCATGCTGGTGATGGGTTCGGAAACCGGCGCCCTCTGTATCGACCCCGCCTGCGTGGTCGAAAAGGGCCGCCTGCAGCCTGGCAAGATCTTCGTCGCCGACCTGGCCGCTGGCCGCATCATCTCCGACGAGGAGGTAAAAGCCGAAGTGTGCAGCCGTCAGCCTTACGGCGAATGGCTGGCCAAACACAAGATCGTCATCGATGACCTGCCGACCCCGAACGCCCAGTTGGCCCAGCCGCTGCTGTCGGATCTGCGCAAGCGCCAGAAGGCCTTCGGTTACACCACCGAAGATCTCAACGTCATCCTCAAAGAGATGGCCACCGGCAAAGAGCCGCTCGGCTCCATGGGTGTCGACACCCCGCTGCCGGTGCTGTCGGATCAGCCGCAGCATCTGGCCCACTACTTCAAGCAGCTGTTCGCCCAGGTCACCAACCCGCCGATCGATCCGATCCGCGAAGAGATGGTGATGTCGCTGCGCACCTACGTCGGGCCGTCGCTCAACCTGCTGACCGAGACCCCGCGTCACTGCCGCAAGGTCGAGATCAAGCAGCCGGTGCTCTCCAACGAGCAGCTGATGAAGCTCAAGCATATCGACCACGACCACTTCCAGGCCAAGACCCTGGACTGCGTGTTCCGCGCCACCGGCAAGGATGGCGAGCTGGAAAAAGCACTGGATCGCGTCTGCCGCTACGCCAAGGACGCGGTCGAGAACGGCTACTCGA
>JAGOCY010000003.1 GCA_017998495.1 Corallincola sp. | reverse complement strand
ACCCAACAGGGTGCGATCATCGGCAAATTCAAACGCCAGCGGATGGCCATCACTACCCAGCCCAGCACCATTAAGGGTGGCCAGGGTCTGACTCTGGTTACTGAACACCAGCGAATCCACCAGCAAAGGATCGGCGGTGTGTTTGACCACAAAGCTGCTCTCGCCCACCACGGCGGCGCCGTTGGTAAAGGCATCTTCGGTCAGGGGAATGGCCGGGATCTCGAAGCTGGGCGGATTGCTGTCCACCAGATTGATCACCAGCGGCGCCTTCACCAGATCGCCGTCGCTATCGCGGTATTCGAGATTGAACGGCAGGCGCAACGCGTCCTGACCGTGATCCAGACTTTGACTCCAGACGATGCTATAGCTGCCGTCATTGTTGAGGGTCAGAGTGAAGACAGTGGCCCCACCGGCGCTAGCGGTCAGGGTCTGACCATTGATGGTGTAGCCAAGGGGTGCACCATGGCTGACGAGCCCCAGCCCTTCCAAGGCACTCTGATCAGCGGCGAACTGGACTTGCAGATTGCCATCCTGACCGGCCCCGGTATTGAGGCTGCCGGTCGCGGTGATCGGCCCATCGGCCAATCCGGCTTCGGAGAGCGTCAGGGTTTCGCTCTGACCGATCAGCGGTGCGCCATCGCTGGCACTGTTGCCCGCCAGATCGGTGACGCTGGCGCGCACTTCAAAGGATTGATTGATGCCGGAGAGATCAAGGCCGCTCACCTGCCAGCGGCCATCGGCCCCCACCAGTGCAGAGGTGGTCAGCAGCGGCTGGCCATTGCTGTCTACCAGTGTAGCCGCGCGGGTGAATTGATCACTGAGTACTAGTGAATTGATCACGGAGGCAAGTGATCAATTCACTAGGAATTTAGATGGAAAGAGATAACAAAGGGGCCTATTGGCCCCTTGTGCATGGTTACATTGAACTGCCTTTAAACTGGCTTTACAGGCCACTGAACGGGATGGGTTGTGCAGTCGATGACAGCGAGAGCTGCACGGTACTGCTTCCATTCAAGCAGCTTAACCTGAACCGCGTCGTCGGGATCGGATATGACATCAGGGTCAAGAGCATCAAGCAGAGCTGCGATCTCATTGCCTGCCACACCAAGCAATACAGAGCGTTGATAGACAGCTTGCTGAGTAAGCCAGTCTTGCTCTGCTTGAGAGTCTTTAACCCAAGCATCAGACTCTTCGTTCCATACGTCAAACTGAGATGTTGGGGCAATAAAAGTAAGTTCTGAAGGTAAAGGGCCAAGCGCGCTGATTACTTCAGATTGCTTGGTCTGCTTGTTATAAGCAGTGGTGCCACGCAGATCGTCAACCAAAACCCACCCACCATTTTGGCGAACAACAGCTTTTCCATCTTCAGCTTGAGGAGGAGGATCAAGAAAAGCGCCAGCCGGGAGTCCAGTACCTACAACAACCCAAACATCTTGTGAGTAGAGCAACTCACCTGTTGATTGATTGATGCAATGAGCAAATGCCCAGCCACTTATAAAGGCAAAACCATCCTCGCCCCAAACCACACGCGGTTCAGTCATTATACGGCCCTCACAATGTAATAAAACGCGACGTTATCGACCTGAGCTATCCCAGCGGCATTAAAATTGACTGCGACTCCCCCAGATACAGTTGTAGTTGTAAGTGATCCAGCCCTAGCTTGCGGATAATTAGAGGGATTAGCTATACCGTAACTTGACCACGATCTATTTCCAACATTCAACCCAGCTAGAGTCATTGCACCAGCAGCCCAATCGTCATCACCATAAATAAGTGAGCCAGGCTGAAAGGAAAGGATAGATCTTGATGGGTCAACACCGCGGCCGCTATCAAAGCCCTTAATGACCATGGCTCGCAAGTCAGGGATAATTCCTGAAGGGTAAGCAAGCGCAAGCTTTGGATATGTCGTTGTGCTAAATGATTGGCCTATCATTGCCAGAAAGCCTGTAGGTGGAATAGCGGTCGGCCACGGGATCGGGGCTCCGACAGGGTAAGCACTGAACACGATGGACTGGATCGCTTTTGCCACCTGATTCAGGTCTGACTTGTCAGGGGTAATACCTGCCAAGGTCAGAATGCCAAGCATCTCTTCCTGCACCATGTGGAACCAGAAATCTTCCGGAGTGCTCGGCTGAACACCAGCCCCACCATTGGTGAAATAGCGTTTGGCTGCCGAAATAACAGGCGGGATAGTTGGCGCGGTCGAGATACCGGTATTGTTATCAAGCCAGTACATAGTCAGACCTCATAGACATATTCATAAGTAAAACCGCCCAGCTTATAGCGGGACAGAGTGCATTCCAGCAGCAGGGCCGTCTGGGTTTTAAGTGGGGTAATTACGGTGTCGGTCACGCGAAAACGGCCATCAGGCAGACCGAATACCACCACTTCGAGGGTGTAACGCCAGCGGTTTGGCCAGATGGGGTAAGTAACCGGGCGAAGAACGTGGTGGGGGAAGTGCTCGCGCACCTCGACGGTAAAGCCAAGGGCGAGCGCCAGCGCTTCGATCTGCCATGTTTGCAGGCCGCCTTTGCGGTGGTATTTCTCGACCACTGCATTGCGGCGGCTTTCGAATGTCTGGTTCTGCACCGCGCACTCAGGCAAGCCAAGATACTCCTCCCAATCCGGCAGCAGCTGCACGGTGGTTTCTGGCCGCATTTCAAGGTAAAGCTGGTCTGCGCTGACCTCGCAATCGACCAGACGCTTGGCAAAGCCAAGCACGTACTTTGACGTGTTCGACTCAGGATCACGTGGCCATGCGCGACCACGCGGCATCTGCTGCAGCAATACTTCATGCCATTGCTCTACAGCGTGGGCCATGTAATGCCCCCGATCACGTTCAGTTCGTTGCTGGCAGCTGGCACATCCGCCGAGAGATCCAGCGTGTAGTTGCCAACACCAGCAGCCGAACCAATGGCGGTGCGAATGCGAGACAGCAGCATGGTTTGACCGGGTTCTAGCGTGCTTTGATAGCCATTCAGGTTAGCGACAATGGCAGCGCGAATATCGGCACTGTCAGGGGTCGGGGTGATGGTGAACGGTGTGTTTTTCAACGTCAGGCCGATATCAACCGGCTCGATGCCACCCGGGCGACCAACCAGCACACCCGTCGCCGGATCAGGATGACGGAAAAGCCATTGCTGCATATTCTCTTTGTCGGTCACGGTTGGCAGGATGTCGATCCGGTCATCATAAACCCATGCGATGCCGACCGTGCTGCCACCCTGCCACGCATCAAAGCACCATGCGCGGGTAACGCCCGCCACTTCACGCATCCATGCCACGTAATCATGCACAGCGCCACCCAGTGGCGGGTTGCGTTTGCGAAACAGCAGGCGTTCCAGCAGCTGGTTTATTGGCTCGATATCGGCACCGCCGCTGATGTCTTCGCTGACGCCGTTGGATTGCAGCCCGGGAACAGGAGTTACCAGTGCCAGCGGTTGGCCTGCAGCAAGGTTTCCTGCTGCGCCTGCCTCTGCCGCTTGCACCTGCACGGCGACAACGCCGCCGCTCGGGCTGGCGCTGCTGGTGACGGTGTATTGACGGCCGTCGCTGTGCTGCAGCACGGTACCGACAGGGGCTGGCACGGTGCCACTCAAGGTGGCAGGGCCAGCGGCATAGGTGGCCTGCTTGCGGATCACCCCTTCGAACTGGGCGACTTCGATGATGGTCTGGTCATCCGATTCGCTGGTAGGGATGATCTGACGGACGATCCACATCTGGTGATCGTAGAGGTCGCGCTGGCCAGCGGAAACGGCGGCATTAAGCGCCTGCTCGATGCCGAACTTTGGCAGCACGGCGCCAAGGCTTGACTCGATATCGAGCAGGCCGCTGGCGGTGATCTGGCGCAGGGTGGGGACGTTATAGGGCATTGGCTTGCGCCTCCCACCGCTTGTTGATGGTCATGGTGGTGTTGGTTCCGTCAGGGCGGGTGATGGCGATGTTAAGTTGCAGCATCTGAAACTGGGGAATGGCGCCGGTCACTACGATATTGCTGGCGTAATCAGGCTTTAAATGGGCATCAAGGGCAGTTTGTGCGTAGGTCACGGCCTTGTTGCGCACGTCGGTGGTGAGCTTTTCGCGGTCAAGCAGCCAGAGCTTGCTGCCCCAAGGCTGATCGGAGAAGGTGTCGCCAATCCAGCCGCGCTTGTCGCCGGTACCGTCTGGCAGCACATCGGAGTCATCGGCGCGGGCATCGGTGAACAGCACCTGCAGCACCAGGGTTTCGAGGCCATCATCCTGACGCAAACCGGCCGAGGTGATTTCAATATCGCCTCGGCCGGTTTCGTTGTTCCAAATGATGGCTGTGGTCATCGCCCCTCACACGGGGGAGGATGTCTGCCCCCCACCTGATTGATTGTGAATGTGTTCAGTCAACGAAATGGCCGAAGCCTTCACATCCGTATCGGAAGTGATCTGCCCAGTGACATGCAGTGGGCCTTTGATTTCGTTATCAGGGGATATGATGGTGACTTTATCGTCGGCGGTGATACTGACGCTTTTCGCGCGGATTTCGGCTACGCCATCCTTGCGCAAGATGATGATGTGACCCTCAAGATGGTACATATAACTATCACCATCCTCCAAGCCCTTCGGGCGATAATCCTTGTGCTCAACAGCAATCGCCACCAGTCCGGCACGGGCACCTCCGATACTTAAAACAATGGCTTCTGACCCGACTGGTGGAACAGATCCATGGCCGTAGTTCTGGAATCGCTCGACATCATCAGCCCCTTCGTCGGCCAGCACCTTGAGTTGCAGGTTCTGGCGCTGCAGGGCGTCATTGACCAGGGTAACGATGGCGCGATCGGCAATCAGCCGCAGGCGGCGCTGCAGCGGGGCCAGCAGCTTCTGCACATCACGAATACTTACCATGTGGTCACCTCTTTGGTCTGTTTCTTGGTTACTTCTGCGGGGATCAGCATCGCCTCACGTGGGGTCAGATTGATGATGGCCTCGCGGCCTGCCTGGTCGCCTTCCATCAAGGTCACCGAGACGATAAGCCAGTTGACATCCAGCCCCTGGATCTCGTCCCTCACAGGGCACATCCGGTTAATGCGCCAGAGCGGGCCGCTGTCGCCTTCCATCCCCTGAGTGCGCCAGCCAGCGACGGTGATCTCGGTCTGGGTTCCTTGGCCGATGCTGCGCTGTTTTTGCCACTGGCCGCGCTTGCTGGCACCGGCCACGGTGGTGACATCTTCAGCGATGATGATGCGTGGGCGATAGCGCGGCACATCCGGATCGCTGATGGTTGCCTTCTGGCCGCCGATGGTGGTGGTTGGGGTGTTATCCCACGTCGCGCCGCCGCCGTAGCTGCTTCCCTTGACGATCCATTCTGATGCCCGATCGCGCATGCTGAAGTTGCCACGGGCGGCCAGAATGTTCTTGCCAAGGATAAGACTGGCACCCATCTCCTGCTCGCTGGCCTGCGTCAGCACCAGCTGGCCTTTCTCGTTAGTAGTGAGCAGCACGGCACGCTGCTTGGCCAAACGGTCGAGCAGTTCGAAACAGGTCTCGCCCTGTTCGATGGCCACGCGGGGGAAGGCCGCGCCAAGATCGCATTCGACCACCACCTCGATACCAAACGGCTTGCAGATATCGCGGGCCACCTTGTCGATGGTGACGTTCTGCCATTGGCCACTCTTGTAGATGGCCGAACAGTCCACCAGATCGCTGGTCTTGCTGCGGCCGCTGACCACCCAGCTCACCTCTTTGGCGTCATAGCTGGGGGTGAAGTCGTCCACGTATCCGGTCAACACTAGATCGTTGCCGATATGCACGGTGCAGGCGCTGCCTTCGCGGATGGCCATCGCCTTGGCATCATCCCATTTGCGGGTCAGGGTCAGCTCGAAATCACCGGCTATATCTCGCAGGCTACGGGTGACGCGCACCTTCTGCCAGCCGCTATAGAGCTGACCATCTACGCGCAGGGTGATGGGTTCAGCCATTGGTCACCTCGTCAATCACCTGAATAGTGGTGCTCGGGGTGATGAACGCCGGATCGCGCAGCTTATTGCCCATCACCAGCCGATCGCGGTACTCGGCATTGCCATACTGCTGCCACGCCAGCAGCGCCGATGCTGTGGTGGTGGTCAGGGTGATCTGACGGCGGCGCGGCAGCTTGGCGCCCCGTTCGCGGCTGTCATTGAGCAGGGCAAGGCGCAGATCGCGCAGGGCGCGCCACACATCGCTCTGCTCGGCCTCTACCGCATCCATGGCCAGCTCGGCCAATATGTTGGCCCAGTAGTTGGCCAGCTGCTCCAGATCGTCAGCAGTGAGCAGCAGGTTGCGATCTGCCCCCACTACTCCATCCATGGTGACCGGTCGGCTGATCTGGTTGTTGACCTGATCGCCGGTCAGCGACTGTCCGATGGTCACCTGACCGTTCTGGTCTGGGGTAAAGTCGCGGTTGGTACCGAGATCCGCACTGGCAATGGCACTGGCCGCTGCGGTGGCGGTGGCGCGGTCAATCAGCGCTGTGAAGGCCTTGCCATTATCGAGCGCGGTATTCAACTCGGTGGGGGTGTCGATGGTCGGTACCGACGAGGCAACGCCGGTGGTCACGTCGCTGTTGATGCTGGTCGGCAATCCGCCAGTGATGGCCAGCTCGGCGCGCATCCCTTCCCAACGGCGGCTCACCTGATCATAAACAGACAAAGCGCGGATGGGGTCAGTCACCACGCCTTTGACATCCTCCACGATGCCGGTCACTTCGCGGGCCAGTTCTCCCGGGTAGGCCAGCAGCGCCCCGACACTATCCTTGGTGCGCATCAGGCGATCTGTCCACTCGCGGAACTGGTCAGGCAGGGATGGCAGGCCACGGGTCAACTCGTCCAGATCGTCGAGGAAGGTATCTACCATCACGCCCATGTTATCGATGCCGGTGATGAAGGAATCGAGGAATGATTGCTCGCTGGCACCCTGCGCAGCGGCGGCGGCATTGCCCAGGGTGGCGGCGGTATCGATGGCAGCCGAGGGGAACAGGTTCTTGCCCGCTTCCCACACGGTGAAGGTCACATAGGCAACGCCATCCTCTTCGTTATCCAGTCGATGGCTAACTTCGCCGACCTGCACGGTGCGCACGCCCCACCACGGGTGGATCATCTCGCCAGTGCCGGGTTGGTTCAGGGCATTGAGCAGGGCGCGCAGCTGGGTTAGATAGTCTTTGCCAACCAGCTTGCCGGTGATCTGCTCGTTGGTGATCGCCGCGCCGTTATCTTCGGTCCAGCCGCTTTCACGCTTCGGGTATTCGCGGGGGATGGCACGGCGACCGCCTTTGCCTTCCACGGTATTCAGCAGGAATTCAACGCCCCGGATCGAGGCGGTCAAACGATCTTCAAAGCTCATTAAAACCATCCTTAAGGCATCAGTGAAGGGCCGTTATCCACGCGCACTTGCAGGCCGGGGGCCGCATCGCGGGCACGGACTGTGATACGGTCATCGCTGACCTTGATGTCGAGGGAGCCCATCACCTGCTCGCGGCTTTTCGGTGTCACCCCTTCACGGCTGAGCATGCTCCAGGCATCGCTACCCAGATCGCCGAGGGTAGTGCTCTTGGCCCACTGGCCGAACTTGGTATCGCCGAACAGGGAATCGGCGGCATAGTCCACAGCGGGATAGAGCATGGTACCTGCCAGCACGTTGGCGAACGCCGACTTGGCTTTACCACCCTTGCTGCCGCCACCTCCCCCTGGGAGATCGGCACTGCCGCCCATCCCGCCCATGCCACCACCAGGCATATTGACCACATATACCGGCGTTGCGCCCAGATCGGCCATGGCACCACCAATGCCACCTGCGCCGCCCTTGCTTGGTTTGGCTGCATCCCACACGCCTTTTGTCCATTTGATGGCGTCGATCCCTTTCTTGACGGCTACCAGACCACCGACAACAAGGGCGATATTCTTGCCAGTCTCAAGCCAGTTCTGCACCGCATCCGGTTCCAGGCTGTTGATGGCATCGGCCAGTTCGGCAATAGGCGCGGCAAGCTGCTGGTTGGCAAACTGATTCCAGCTGTTGCTGACCAGCTGCAGGCTGGCGGCAAAGTCGCTGGCGGCCACGGAGGCATCGTTCAGGGTGGTACTGCCATCGCCGGAGAGCTTGAGGAACTTGTCAAACGCCTTGACGTCACCGGTCTGGACGTACTCGGCGATCACCGGCTTTAACGCCCGCTTGGCTTCATCGGTCAGGTTGAGCATGGAGAGATTGCTGGAGAGGCCGCCAGACTTGGTGACAATCTCTTCAATCAGCACCGGCAGGCTGCGCATCACCTCTTTGCCCTGCTTGAGCTTCTCGGGGTCGAACACGTCGATATTGCCCAGCTGCTTGAGCTTCTTGACGGTCTCTGGGCGGGTGATATCGCGGATGATGGATTCGAAGGCCGTCACCGCCTCAGCGTCAGATCCGACACCTTGACGGATGATCTGCAGCGCGGCGCCAAGCTCAGTCACAGCGCTGGCCCCCTCTCGGCCGGTGGCCGCATAGGCTGCGAAAATCTTGGGGCCCTCTTTGGCCATGTTGGCCAGGGTAAAGGCGCCCTGCTTACCTTGCATGTTGAGGGTATCGATCGCTTTCATCGCCGCTTCGCTGGAATCGATGGCCAGCTTCTTGAACTCGGTGAAGATACCGCCGACCTCAAGGCCACTTGCTCCGGTCGCCTGAATAACGGCGGCGATATTGGGCAGGTTCTCGATGGCGTAGGCCAGATCGCCGGTCTTGGTCAGGATCTCTTCGACGGCGGATGTCGCCTCGTTGGGGTCAATGCGAATACCTTTGGTGTTGCTGACGGCGTTGATCTCGTCCTTCAACTCCTTGGCCTTGTCGCGGCTGATGTCGGCGGCGATAGCGATGCGGGAGATACGGCGGTCGAGCTGGGCATAGCCACGAACGGCGGCACCGCCGACCATGGCGGTACCCAATGCGACGTAACGATTGCCCAGGGAGTCGATGCCGCGGGATGCGGCATCGGTAGACATGCGCACCAAGCCCATGGCGCGCTGATTGCTGGCAGCAAACTGGCTCATGCTCTGGCCGTATTGCCGTGATTTGGCGGCCAAGTTGCCAGCGAGGTTAATAACGATATCGGTGACAAGTTGCTTGGCCATGATATTTCCTTTTACTTCTTCGGCGTCAGCGCCTGTTTTAATTTATCGAAGCGAATAAACAGATGGCGCAATGGCAAATTTTCCAGCTCGGATGTCGGTATATATTTGCTCATGGCAAACATTAACCCCATTGCACCATCAACCAGCTGAATTAGATCGCCCCCGCTCGGCCAATGCCTCCATCAAGGCGCCATCCAATTCAGTGGCCTTTAATTGCAGCAGACTGAAATCATCGACATGCAATTTCTCAAGCATCTTTAAAGAGAGCGGGCCTTGAATTTCACCGATATAGGCAACCTGACGGCACAGCAAATTCAGGCCATACATCACGTCGCTGGTATAAGCGACCGCCTTGCCGTTTTGCACCACCACTTTTTCAGCATCGAGCTGGGCTTTAATCAGATCGGCGGTGGTCAGCTCACGCAGGCCCACTTCACGATAAAGGAGCGGCTCGTCGCCGCTCCCTTTCGCTTCGATACCGTGCAGCAGTTCGAAGGTAATAACGGCCATGTCAGATCCTCACTACCTTGTCGCCAAAGAAGGTGGCATCGATATCGCCACTCTCTTCACGCAGGGTGGCCGGATCGTTGGTGCTCGATTTGGTCATCATGTAGCTGACACCGTTATCGCCTTCCCAGGTGAGGCTTGCATCTTCGATGGCATTGATATCCATCACATCGACATCCTCATCTGCCGCAATGACCATTTGAATGCTCGGGCCAACATACTTGCGGCTCTTTCCCCATGACTTGCCTGGGCCATTGTGCTGGGTGCGGGTATATCCGCCCGGGTTGAGCACGGCACCGCCCTTGGTCTTGAACTGCTTGCCATTCGAGCGAATGGTCACTTCACCGAGGATTTGTCCCATGGTGTCCCCCTTAGAGTTTGAACTGGATCAGGGCTGCGAAGACGCGCAGCTGGTTGACGACATCCGGATGGCACACGCAGTTGAGGCGATTGCGATCGGCGGTGTCGCGATAGACGCTCAGCGTCTCTTTGAACAGGTCGAAGTTTTCCATCAGGCCAGCGGTCACCCAGTCGAGCGCCACTTCCAGAATCGCCTGCTCCATCAGCTTGGGCGTGACCACCGGTTGCGCCGGGTCAATCTGGGCCAGCACGTTGTCATCGGCCAGCTTGTGACGCGGGAAGCGGTTGGTAACCATTACCCGCACGTCGTAACGCATCTTGCCCAGGGTGGCCGGGGTGGTGATGTCTAGGTAAGAGGGATCAGGGTCGCCGAAGGCGTTCTTCTGATACATCGACACTTCGCGCTCGATGGCCACCACGTCACCGGGCTGCACCTGATAGGTGGCAATGCCTGATTTGAGCAGGTTGTTGCGCTCGTCAAAGGCGAAACGGTCAGCCTTGGCCGGTGCCAGAATGCCGGGCAGTGCCAGCGTCTGCAGCGGGCGAGCCGGGTCAATGGCCAGCTGATAAGAGGCCACGCCGCAATAGCTGGCCGCGAACTCCCAGCTCGGGCTGGGTGACTTGCTGGTGCCCATGCAGGAGAGCAGGAAGTCGTTGCGCGCTTCGCCGAAGGTGATGGTCTCGCCGTAGGTACCACGGAACGCGGTATAGGCGATCGCCTCAGACATCTTGAGCGGGCCCCAGCGGGTCAGCAGCTCATCGCGCAGGGTGTTCAGGCTGGCGGTGTCGTTGAACGGCGTCATGATGTGGTTGTACCACTCGTCCGGCATGGCGGCGATCAGGGCGGCCATATCGGGAGCGCCGGAACCGGTCGCCATACCGGTGAAGGTCATGGTGACGCCGGGCGGCAGCTGCTCGCCTGCGTAGTAGTTGTAACGCAGGTCGATATCGTTGCCTGACAATCCCTTCCACTTGGCGGTGACGTTGACGCGGGCGGTGTCGGTGCCATCCACGGCAGCGGTCACCGGCAGGTTCTTGTTGGCGTTGATGGCGGCCACAGCCTTGGTGGCGATGCTGGCGGCGGTATCGGCGGCGATAACGCCAACCTGCACTAATTGACCGGCGATCAGCAGATAGACGGTGCCGCCCTGAGTAGCAGGGCCACCGAAGATAAACGAGCCGGTTGCCGCGGCACCTGCGGCCAAGTCGGCACTGGCGATGGCGAAGGTTCTGGTGTAGCTGTTGGCCTTGCGGTAACGCTTGGCAGCCAGCGCCATCAACGAACCTTGGCCGAACAGGGCATCAATGGCCGATTCGCTGACCGGTATCTCGACCACGGTGTTCGGCGTGGCGGTACCGGCATCGGCGCCCGTGGCGATCATCTGACCGTACAGCATCACGTTCTGATCCTGGGCGATGTTGCCGCTCAGGGCCTGCGAGTTGTCGATCTCGATATAGACGAGCGGCACGCGCACGTCATTGGGGATAGTTCCGAGAGCCATGGTCACTCCTTCGCTTGCGGTTTCTTGGTGGCCTTGGCGGCCGGTTTAACTTCGTTCACATCACCATCGGCCAGCCGTTTCAGCCAGAAGCTGGTGCGCGGTACCTTCTCGCCATCGGCGGCCAGCTTGCTGCCATCCGGCTTTTTGATGACCAGCCCGGTGGCCGGTTTCAGATGCAGTTCCATCATTGCTCCTAAGGTGTTGGGCCTGGCACGGTGATATTTGCCTCGCAGAACGGTGAGCCATCGCCCTGCTCAGCGCGCCAGTTCATGCGCAGGAAGTCGTCCAGCGTGGCGGGGTCGATGGGGTTATCGAGCGGCCAGTCTTGCCGCCATGTCACCGACCAGATCGCCAGCCCATGCTTGTCGATGCCAGCGGTGTAGAGGTTATCCATCCGCACCGATTCAGGCGCTTTATAGGCACCCGTTCCACGCCAGCCTCCGGTCAACATCAGAGCGGTGGCCAGCCGACCAGCAATCACTTCGGCGCGCTGGTCGCGGGCATAGCCGAACTGGTCAGAGCAGAACACGAAGGCAGAGAATTCGATGGTGCCGATCAGGTTTCCTTCACGGCGCATCGATACCACCCGCATCGCGGCGATACGCACACCGCCATCCCGGTTGCCCATCCAGCGCGTGATCTCTTCAGGCTCATTGAAGCGGCCGATGTGGCGCTCCACGGTTTGCACCCGGTCAATCAGCCGATCCGCGCCGGGGCCGGTGGCCTCCAGATAGGGCTTGAGGTAGTTCACCACCCCTTCGCAGGCGCTGACGGTGCTGCCGATGGTGCCAAAATCAGGGCGGCTCATAGGCCTGCCTCCTTCATCACGTCTTGCCAGAAGTCGCCAATCACGGCGAGCAACTCGGTCTGGTTATCGCTGGAGAGGCCCAGAAACTCGCGCTGGGGGATCTCCATCATCCTGGTAAAGCTGCCGACCGACTGATAGACCGGAAACTTGAGCGCCTTGCCAAACGCCTGACTGATGCGGCGAACGTGGGCAGGCACCTGCACCGAGCCGCTGAATCCGTCCTGATGCACTCCGGCATAGGCCAGCGGAGAGCCTACCCGCACGCTGTTGCGCTGCACCTGATACTCGATGCTATCGAGCAGATCGCCATCACCCTGCAGCAGGCTTTGGCCGCCGTGGCGGGTCTTGGCATAGGCATCTGACCAGGGCGCCCAGGGCGTACCATCCGGCGCGGTCTTCTCGTCACTGATGCGGCGGCGGGTCTGGCTTTCGACCTCGGCGCCGATGCTTTCCAGCAGTTCAGCCTTGTAGTCGTTGCGGCCCAGGGTATCGAGCAGGCGCTGATAGCGCGCCAGCTCTTCGCCCCGGGTCGAGACCTGCACCGAGATCGCCATCAGAGCACCCCTTTCAGGCTGTTGCGGGTGAACAGACGCTCGTTCTCTTGCACCAGCTCCACCTTGCCGACGCTGCCCTCTGGCGGCATATCCGGCGTGGGCAGGCCCAAGTCAATCTTGCCCGCCGCAATCTCTTTGATTTTGGCGATGGCGCGGTCATAGCGTTCGCGCAGCAGGTCGGTGGCCTGATTGTCGCGGTCGGCCAGCCAGTAGAAAGCGATCACAATGGCATTGCGCTTGAGCAGATCCGGCACGGTCGGCAGCGGCAGCACAAAGCGACGACTCAGGTAGCCATTGATTTCGTCATCGGCGGTGGCCAGTGCCTCATCAATCCAGACATCGTTGAGGGTGTCGGTGCTGCGGTCGAGCGCGAAGTTGTAGAGCATCGAGCCGTCGCGGTCTTCCAGATCCTGCTTCGTCGCGTAGATGGCCATGGTTTAGTCCCCGAACACTTCGCTATCGACAAGCACTTTCAGCCACTGGTCGTTGTAGACGCGCTTGGCCTCTTCCTGCGTCAGGTAGCAGCACGGGATCTCGCAGTCGTGGTTGTGCGGTACATCGGCCTTGGCGGTTACCACAAACACGCGGGTCGCGCTGGAGTGCAGGAAATGGACCTCGCAGCGCCAGAAACCGGCAGGTGACTTGGCCTTGACGTCGAACTGGCCGAGCAGCCAGTCGGGATAAAGATCACGAGCTGCATTCTCCTTGTCTATGGAGTCAGCCACTCTACGAGCACTATCCTTGGCGGCAAGAATCTCTGCCTCTTCGGCGGCCTGCTGTTCTGCGGCAAGACGAGCCGCTTCGGCATCGGGGTCTACCAGCACTTCGCCGTCTTTCTTCGGTTGGGTCTGCGCCGGTACCAGCTCGGCACCATTGCCCACTGCTGCAGCTGCCAGCTGCGGGCTTTTGTCGTCACCGGTTGGGGTGGCTTTCTTTTTCGGGGCCATTTCAATGCTCCTTTAAACGGTCGTTGCTGGCGGTTTACACCGCTGAAATGGTGGTCTCTGCCGTGACTTGCTCGGCGATGATCAAGATGCCGGTCACGTTGAAGGATCCGCCGTTACTGCGGATCACCGGTTTGGTGCCGTTGAGGGCAATAAATCCGTTCTTGTCTATCGAGAAGAAGGTCGCCAGGGTAATCACATCAGAGGTCACGGCGACATCGCGGCTGGCCACCAGTCGGTTGCCGTTGGTGCCGAGAAAGTCGAGCTGCATCGAGCGATTGGTGCTGCCACTGGTCCAGTTCCCTTGCAGGTTCAACTTGAACGCCACACTGGAGTTGTCGTTATAAACGTTGAACTTGTCGCTGACCGTGTTGAAGAACGGCGCCAAGGTGCCACTCGCCGGGGCTGGCAACGCCTTGAGCACCGCAATCAAATCACGGTTGGTATCCCCCGGCAGGGTGATACCCGTCAGAGCAGGCCATAACACCTCGCTTTTCTTGCGGCTCGGCGTAGGGCCTACAGACCCTGGCAACAACAGAAAGCTGCGACCGAACATGGATTATCCCTCGGTGACAATCAGAGGGCCGCTGCCTGTTTCCAGACGGCCATAGAGGTTTTGCACCGGTTCGAAGGCCCATGCCTCGCTCGCGCCGCGATCCAGAATGTGGCCGACGGTGACGGCAGGCAGTGGCAGGGCGGCATCAGTGCGATACTTCACCAGCTGGCCGCTCTGGTTCTGCATGGTTCCTCTGGCTGCCGATGAGATCAGCACCCAAGCTGCCGAGGTCAGATCAACTTGTCTGGTCGCCATGGTTCATCCTCTCGGTTTAAAGATGCCCCGGACATTCCGGGGCGGCTTGGTTGGTTACGGCAGGTAACGGGAGACCACGATCTCGACGTTGTTGTAGTAGATGTTGCTCTGGCCGTTATCCAAAAACTCACGGGTAACGATCTTGCGAGCTGCCGCTTCGTTGCTCGGGCCGACGACCAGCGTGGTAGCCATAGTCCCGAGCGGGGTGCCATCGGTCTTCTTCATGCCAGCCAGAAGCTGCTTGCCTGCTTCGAAGTTGGTTTCAGACAGGGCGGCCTTGGAACCAATGGCGATCTGCGGGAAGCTGAACCCGTAGCCGTGACGGCCATCTACGCCCTGGGCAACAAAGTTGTTGAACCATGCGTATTCGCTGGTTGCACCGATAAAGTCCAGCGCGAACGGGCGGCGCTCCTGGAAGATGACCGGCATCAGGATCTGGGTGTTATCCAGCAAGAACCACGGGGCTCCGGTATCGGTAGCCGGGTTGCCAACTACGTTCGAGAAGGTACTGGCCGGGGTGGTTTCCAGCGGGTGATCGGTATCGAAGTAGTTCTGACCGTCATAGCAGAGCGTGCTGAAACCGGCAGCCAGCAAGCCATAGGACTCTTTGTCCGGGAACAGCTGGGTTTGACGACCCCACGCGCGGGCCAGCACGGAGTATTTGCCAATCTTGTCGTCTTCCAGATCTTCACGCTTGATCTTGATGGACGCTTCGAAAGTTTTGTTGGGGATCTGATAGCCGTGGGAACCCAGCTCTTTGAGCATGCGGTCACCGACCCACTCTTCAACCCCAGGGAGGTCTTTCAACCAGCCATACAGCTCACTGGATCCAGAACTGGTCACCTTGGTAGCGATCTTGTCCCACTGCGGGGTCACGGTATTGAGACCCTCGACAAACGCGGCATTGCTGCCAACGGTCAGGATCTCGATGATTTGCGCTTGAGTAAAAGCCATGGTCTGACTCTCCGATTAATAGGCGGGTTTGTGGTGGCGGTTTGCCAGCCATGTTTCAGGTTTCACATTTGCAGCGCGGCACATGGCCAGCTCGTCCTTGCTCAGATCACCCGCCTGCTCGGTGGTGGTCTTCACCTTGCTGGCATCGGCGATCACCGGCGCCCGGCCGCACCATGCGGTGAACTGCTGGCGGCCCGCTTCGGTACTGCAGAGGCCGACATACATCGCTTTGTCAGCCGGGGCGACCTTGCCTTCGGTAATGGCGGCATCAACCAGCGCATCCACCTTGGAC
>JAGOCY010000172.1 GCA_017998495.1 Corallincola sp. | reverse complement strand
GGTGATTGTTGATGTCTCCATCGACCAGGGCGGTTGTTGTGAAACCTCGCGCCCCACCACCCATGCCGAGCCCACCTATATGGTCGACGGTATCGTCCATTACTGCGTGGCCAACATGCCCGGTGCCGTGGCTCGCACCTCCACCTTTGCCCTCGCCAATGCCACCCTGCCCTATCTGCTGCGGCTGGCCGATCTGGGTGTTATGGCGGCGCTCAGAGGTGATAGCGGACTGGCGGCAGGTTTGAACATTCATCGGGGCCAGCTCTGCTGCCCGCCTGTAGGCCAGGCCTTTAACCTGCCCAGCCTCACCCCAGCCGAGGCACTGCTGCACGGTTAGCCGCCCGTCGACTACGGTTACAAACTCGGGCACTACAGGCGGCTTTCATCCGCCGCATCCTGGTTTATGCTATGCACCACTTTTGACGTCGGGCAGCATTGTCCTGCCCCGTATCTGGAGCTATTCATCCATGAGCGATACCAAGCACTGCCCACTGCTGATCCTGGGTTCGGGCCCGGCTGGCTATACCGCAGCCGTTTACGCAGCCCGTGCCAACCTCAAGCCGGTGCTACTGACTGGCATGCAGCAGGGTGGCCAGCTGACCACCACCACCGAGGTGGAAAACTGGCCGGGCGATGCCCATGGTCTGACCGGGCCGGCGCTGATGGAGCGGATGCGTGAGCATGCTGAGACCTTCAATACAGAAATCGTCTTTGACCATATTCACACCACCGAGCTGAACAAACGCCCTTTCACCCTGATCGGCGATGCCGGCACCTACACCTGCGATGCCCTGATCATCGCTACCGGTGCCTCGGCCAAATATCTGGGGCTGGATTCTGAAGAAGCCTTCAAGGGACGTGGGGTCTCGGCCTGTGCCACCTGTGACGGCTTTTTCTATCGCGGCCAGGAAGTGGCAGTGATCGGTGGTGGCAATACCGCTGTCGAGGAAGCCCTCTATCTAGCCAATATCGCCAGCAAGGTTCATCTGGTACACCGTCGTGACCAGTTCCGTTCCGAGAAGATCCTCATTCAGCGGCTGATGGACAGAGTCGCCGAAGGCAAGATCGTGCTCCACCTGCATTGCACCCTCGATGAAGTGCTGGGCGACGATTCCGGCGTTACCGGCGTGCGTCTGGCCTCAACCAAAGGCGAGCCGTCCATTGAGCTGGCGCTGCAGGGGGTGTTTATTGCCATTGGCCACAAGCCCAACACCGATATCTTCGAAGGCCAACTGGAAATGGAAAACGGCTATATCAAGGTCAAAAGCGGCAACCACGGCAACGCCACCCAGACCAGTATTGAAGGGGTGTTCGCCGCCGGTGATGTCTCCGACCATATCTACCGCCAGGCCATCACCTCAGCCGGTACCGGCTGTATGGCAGCGCTCGATGCCGAGCGCTACCTGGATGGCTTGAAGAAGTAAGCCGATGCAACTACGGGTGCTGGGTGCCAATCCTGCACTCTTTCCCGATCCCGCCACCGCTCTGCAGCAGCCCAATGGCCTGCTGGCGGTGGGCGGCGACCTGAGCCCGGCACGGCTGCGCAACGCTTATGCCGCAGGCATCTTTCCCTGGTTTAGTGACGACGAGCCGTTGCTGTGGTGGAGCCCCGATCCGCGCGGCATCTTCCTGCTCGGCGATTTCCGACCGGGTGCCAGCTTGCGCCGCCAGCTCAGGCGTGATGGCCTGACCATCAGCTGTAACCGTGACTTTGCCGCGGTGATCCATGAATGTGCAGTACCGCGCCCGCAAAGCCCCGGCTGCTGGATCACCGACGACATGATCCGCGCTTATTGCGCCCTGCATGCTTCAGGCGATGCCCACTCCATCGAGGTGTGGAATCCGGCAGGGCAACTGGTCGGCGGCCTCTATGGCGTGGCGGTGGGGCTGATGTTCTGCGCCGAATCGATGTTCAGCCGCATCAGCAACGGCTCCAAGCTGGCCCTGGCTGCATTGCGGCTGCTGTTACAGCAGGCGGGTGCGCCGCTATTTGACACCCAGCTGCTCAACCCGCACCTCGAGCAGCTGGGCGCTGTCGCCGTGGCCCGCCACGATTATCTGGCCGCGCTCTCCGTACTCCGCCAGCAACCCTCGCCCTGGCCCCACCACAGCCGCGATTTGACCGCTCTGGTAGCCCATGGCTGATCTGCAGGCGACTCTCACCCCCGCGTTTGCCTGCAGTTACCTGCCGGGTCAACAGGAGCAGCTGCTCTGTCTGCCGCCGCAACCCGGGCTGGATGCCGCCAGCTACGGCCAGCTGATGGCGATGGGCTTTCGTCGCAGCGGCGATCAGGTATATGCGCCGCGCTGCAGCGGTTGCCAGGCCTGCCTGCCATTGCGCATTGAGGTCAGCCGCTTTGAACCTAGCCACAGCCAGAAGCGCATCCAGAAGCGGGCTCGCATGTGGCACAGCCGGCTGGTGAATCCAGACTGGGCCCGCTACTGGCCGCTGTTCGATGCCTTTGTCACCGCTCGCCACGGCGACGGCGGCATGTATCCGCCGCGCTTTGAAACCATGACCTCGTTCCTCGGCTGTCGCTGGCTGGCCATCCAGGCGCTTGAGTTGTGGTGTGGCGCCGAACTGGCAGCAGTGATGATTGTCGACCGGGTACCGGATGCACTGTCAGCGGTCTACACCTTTTTTAGCCCCGACCATGCCGATGCCAGCCCCGGCAAGCTCGCAGTACTGACCCTGTTGGCACTCGCCCGCGCCGAGGGAGCAAGCTACGTCTACCTCGGCTATCAGGTCGATGAGTGCCGCAAGATGAACTACAAGCGCGAATTTCGTCCCTACCAGCTGCTGCTTAACGGCCATTGGCAGGAAGTGGTTGATGAGTTGCGGTGAAACTTTACTCGCCCGCCGAATTCGTGCATGATCCGCGCGCCTTTTCTTAGGGTGGCTTACGGATTTTTCGAATGGCAAAAGAAGATTGTATTGAGATGCAGGGCACGGTCCTCGAGACCCTCCCTAACACCATGTTTCGCGTCAAACTCGAAAACGGTCATGTGGTCACTGCCCACATCAGCGGCAAGATGCGCAAGAACTACATCCGCATCCTGACCGGTGATGCTGTCACCGTGGAGATGACGCCTTACGACCTGAGCAAAGGTCGCATCATCTTCCGCCAGCGTTAATCGCCTGCCGATAACAAAAACCCGGCCAAGACAGCCGGGTTTTTGTTTTGCCTGAAATTCAGCTATCAGGCGGGGCAGACCTGGGGATGGCAGTCCATCTGCAGCTGATCACCAGCAACGGTCACCCGCACCGTGCCCCCATCGGCCAGCTGGCCAAACAGGATCTCGCTGGCCAACGGCCGTTTGAGGTGTTCCTGAATGGTCCGGGCCATGGGCCGAGCCCCCATCGCCTTGTCGTAGCCCTTCTTGGCCAGCCATTCGCGGGCGGCGGAATCGACCTCCAGCGATACCCCTTTCTCGTCGAGCTGGATCTGCAGTTCGATGATGAACTTGTCGACCACCAGCTGGATGATCTCTTCATCAAGGTGGTTAAACCAGATCACCGAATCGAGACGGTTGCGGAACTCCGGCGAGAACATGCGATTGATCTCGCCCAAGGCGTCGGGCGCATGGTCCTGCTGGCGGAAACCGATCGACTGGCGCACCGTTTCCTGCACCCCGGCATTGGTGGTCATCACCAGAATGGCATTGCGGAAGTCCGCCTTGCGCCCGTTGTTATCGGTCAGAGTACCGTTGTCCATCACCTGCAGCAGCAGGTTGAACACATCAGGGTGCGCCTTCTCGATCTCATCGAGCAGCACCACACTGTGCGGATGTTTGAGCACCGCATCAGTGAGCAGTCCGCCCTGGTCGAACCCCACATACCCCGGCGGCGCACCAATCAGCCGGCTGACGGTGTGACGCTCCATATACTCCGACATATCAAAGCGGATCAGCTCGACGCCGAGGGCCTTGGCCAGCTGCTGGGTCACCTCGGTCTTGCCCACCCCGGTGGGGCCGGCAAACAGGAAACAGCCTACCGGCTTGCGATCAGAACGCAGGCCAGCGCGTGCCAGCCGGATAGCGTCTGCCAGCACCTCAATAGCCCGATCCTGACCAAAGACCACCGATTTAAGGGTGGCATCGAGTTTTTTCAGCGTGTCGCGCTCGGAGCTGCTCACGGTCTTCTCGGGGATGCGTGCCATCTTGGCGATGATCCCCTCGATCTCGCGCACCCCGATCACCTTGCGCCGCCGGCTTGATGGCAGCAGCCGCTGCTGGGCGCCAGCCTCATCGATAACATCAATGGCCTTGTCCGGCAGATGACGCTCGTTGATATAGCGGGCCGACAGCTCAGCCGCAGCCTGCAGTGCCTTGGCGGTGTAGCGCACGGCGTGGTGGCTCTCATAGCGGGCCTTGAGGCCATTGAGGATACGGGTGGTCTCCGACACCGTCGGCTCGGTGACATCGATCTTCTGGAAGCGGCGGGCCAAAGCCCGGTCCTTTTCAAAGATCCCCTGATATTCCTGATAAGTGGTAGAGCCGATGCAGCGCAGCTGACCAGAGCTGAGCAGCGGCTTGATCAGGTTGGACGCGTCCATGGTGCCGCCAGAGGCCGCACCCGCACCGATGATGGTGTGGATC
>JAGOCY010000171.1 GCA_017998495.1 Corallincola sp. | reverse complement strand
CGCCAGCGCCGCGCCGCCCGCACCATCACCTGCTCGGTCAACCTCTCTGGCTGGCGCTATCGCCCCGGCCAGACCATCCGGTTTTATCTGCCTGCCTTTGGCATCAATGGCCCCGAGTTTCGCGTCAGTGACTGGTCATTCAGCCTCAACGGCGGGGTGGATCTCACCCTGCGCGAGGATTCGCCGCTGTTCTGGGCCGATGCCATCGGCAAGCCGATGGAGCGCCCCGAGATCACCGAGCTGCCTACCGGCGGTGTGGCGATGCCAGATCAGCTGCGCTATGACGTGGAGACGGTCGGCGAGGTGGTGCAGGGGGTGCTCACCTGGCGCAACAGTGGCACCGTCAATTACAACCAGGTGATCGTGCAGCGCATCGAGCCAAGCAAGGCGCCAGTCACTGTGCTGACGGCCCAGGTGCCGGGTCAGTCCTGCCGGGTCAATGGTCTGGCTGCTGGCAACTATACCGCGATGGTCAGGGCGCTGGCGCTGACCGGTGCCGCCTCCCCGGTGGCGGCGGTTAACTTCGTCATCGCCGTGCCTGCTACCCCGATCGGGGTCGAGGTCGAGGCGGGCAACTGGACGCTGGCTTTCCGCCCCCGCTTTGCCGGTGGTGATGGCTATGGGGTGCTCTGTGAATGGTGGGTCTCGACCATCAATCTGCCGATCGGCGAGGTGATGGCGAAGGCCCGCGCCGTTGGCATGGGCACTTACATGCAGTTCGGCCAGCTTAAGCCTGACACGACCTATTATGTCTGGCTGCGGGCGGTCAACGCCTACGGTAAATCGGCCCTGCTGGCGGCCAGTGGCAAGACCACGTATGACGCCTCATCTATCCTCGACATCATTGACGGGGAGATCGGCGCCGAGCACCTGCGCGAGGAGCTGCGCAAACCCATCGAGCTGATACCCGGCATCAACGAGGCAACCGGTGAGCTGGGCAACCAGCTGGCGGCGCTCGACCAGCGCGAGCAGGATGTTAACGACCTGCTCAACGCGGCCCAGAACCAACTCGGCGACAACTATGTCAACGTGACACTGGTTCAGGAGCAGCTGCGCCAGCTGATCAACGGTTACAAGGGGGACTTTGAGGACTTCCGCGAGGCGGTTTTCTCGGTTGACCCAAGCACCGGCGAGATCACCATGGAGGCGGTCAACGCCGTGCGCAGTGAACTGGGCGCAGAGATAACCAAGGTCAGCCAGCATCTTGATGCAGTCGAGGCCATCGTCAAGACCTGCGTCACCCACGCCGAGATCAGCGATGACCTGGAGAAGATAACCAGCATCTCGCAGCAGATCGACGGCATCAACGGCACCCTGGCACAAACCGCTACCAAGTCGGAAGTAACCGCCGTGGGGTCGCAGGTGACCCAAGTCGGTCAGGAGCTGAATGTCGTCAAAGGCACCCTGAGCCAGAAAGCGGCCAAGACCGAAGTGGATGGCCAGGGGCAGCGCCTGACGGTTGCCGAGCAGCAGCTCACCGCCGCCACTTCGGCTACCCAGGCAAATGCTCAGCGCATCGAGCAGCTCAAGAGCGAGCTGCAGCAGTCTGACCAGACCATCAAGAGTTCGATCACCGAGCTGGCCGAAACGGTGGCCACCGAGTTCCAGGCCACCGCCCGCAAGGTGTCAGCCCTGGAGGCGCTGACCAATGGGCACAGCGCCGCCATCAGCGAGATGCAGGAGGCGATCAGCGGGGACGGCCAGTCACTGGCTGGCAAGTTCGAGAACATGACCGCCAGTGTTGATCTGGCTGCTGACGCTGCCATCGGCGCCGCCCTTGCTGGCGATGACGAGAGTAACCGCCAGCGCAAGGCCACCGGTCAGATCCGCCGCGAGCAAAAAGTGCTGAGCGACCAGCAGCAGGCGATGGCCAGCGAGCTGGTCGAGTTCAAGGCCGAGTTTGCAGGAGAGCTGGCTACGACCAACGCCGCCTTACAGGAGAGCAGCAAGGCGCTCAGCAATGCCGATAAGGCGCTCGCCGAGCGGGTTGATACAGTGCAGGCCAGTGTGACCCAGCAGGGCAAGGAACTCTCTGCCGCCGTGCAGACTGTGGCTAGTGCGGTGGCCTCGCTGGATGGCGAGGTGGAGGCGGGCTGGTACACCAAGGCGCAGATCAACGGGCAGGGCGGTGGCTTTGGCTTGTCGGTCACACTCAATCCTGACGGCTCGGTGATGTCCAGCTTTATCGTCGATGCCGATGTTTTTGCCATTATGTCCCGCACTAGCGGTGAGTCATCCAAGCGCCATCCGTTTGTAGTTAAAAACGGCAGCGTCTATATGAATCACGCGCTGATGGACACGGCCGAGATAGGCAACGTGATCGCCAAGTACATCAACGTGCAGCACCTGAAAGGCACCCTGATCGAGGGCGGCTCGTTTATTGGTGGAGATATCTGGCTGGGGGAAAATCCGAATGGGGAATTTAGTGCCTACGGCAAGCGCTGGAATGCGGGCATTGATTCAAATGGACGCTTCTATGGCAGCCATGTCTATTTCACCAGCGGGACGTTTCAGGGCAATATGCTGGCCAACTCTGGCACCATGAACAACGTCACCATTCGGGAAAATTGCACAATATTAGGTCGTCTAAATGCAAACCAGATAACTGGGGATATTGTTAGAACATATGCTCTTAATTTGGGTGCTGATGTTCACATACCTTCAATGCCATTTAACCGCCGCTGCTCGTTTATGTTGACGGTATCAAGTGGATCATCAACTACCACCGCATGGGTTTATATAAACGGCGTTGCAATGGGGTCATTAACCGCGCGGGATTATGGTATTGGTCAAGGAACTACAATGAGCAATAACTTCGAGTTCACGTTATGGGCAAACACAGAATATACGATCAAATATGACAGGGATAATAAAGGATATCCATATGCCTCAAGCTCATGTTTGGCAATAGTGTGTATGGCTTAGTTAAATATAAATTAATTTATGTAAACACATAAACCCGGCATCGCGCCGGGTTTCTTTTTATCAGGAGCCCAGCAATGGCAGGTTTATGGTATCGCGTTGGTACGGTCAGCGTGACCAATGGCAGCAAGAAGGTGACCGGCTTTGGCACTAAGTGGGAAACCTCGGTCGCCAAGCCGGACAAGGGCCACCCCGTCCACGCGCCGGATGGCCGCATCTATGAGCTCGATTATGTCGAGAGCGATACCGTGCTCTGGCTGGTCAGTAGCTATGCAGGGCCATCCGCTGCTGACCAGGCCTATGCCATCGATATCGCTCGCTCAGGGACGAACTCGGCATTCAGCCGCGACCTGTCGGCCTTTGTTGCGTACCACCAGGGCCAGATGGATGGCTGGCAGCAGCTGCTCACCGGCACCGGCAATGTGACACTGACTGCACCGGATGGTGCCAAGCTCACAGTCCCAAGCATTCATGCCCTGGGCAAGCCTGTGCCGGACCACGAAGCTAAAGCCGGGGCCCATCCGATTAGCGGTGTTGAGGGTTTGCAGGCAGCGCTCGATAAGAGGGTTCTCACCTCTGGTGGGGCTATCTCCAATCTGAGGCGAGCGGGGCAGGAGAGCGGTTCATTGGTCTCGAATGTGGCGGCCCCCCTGCCAAATAATAATGAGACCGTGGTATATAACAGCTTTGCGATCAAGCTGTTGAGCGGATGGACGAGCACCATGGTGCGATTCCGCGTAGTTATACGCGATTACTTTAACCGGCACCGCAACGTAGATATAACATTCTCCGGATATGCATATTCTGACACCCAGAATTGGGTTGCAGAGGCCAGTGGAGCCAGTGCGGTCGGCACCGGCGCACTCGACTGGCAGGTGTATACCCATAAAAGCTCGGACGGCACGCCCGTTATCTACATTTATAACCCGAATGGCTACGACGACTATTCTACGGTGGAGATAGTGGATGATGTCAGCCGTGGGGTGCCGCCTGTTTATGCCATCGCCAGAGTGGCGGGATATGCGGGCACGCCAGTTAATGTCTCGCGGCATTATCATTCCGGCAACGTAGTCGGCCCCCTGTCTGGCGGCGCAATTATAGAGAGAGGAGCTAACGCCAACGGCGAGTACGTGAAGTGGGCCGATGGCACAATGATGTGCACGCTGTCGCCCTTTACCATCCCTGCGACGGCGCTGGGCGCTAGCTTTAGAGCGGCGCGCGTTCTGCCGGCGACATTCTCATCCACGGGGGTAATAATGCCGGTGGCCTCCGTTTTATCAACAAACTCAGGGAATATTGAGTCGGCGGGGAGTCTGTATCGCAACGGTTTAATATTAAGCGCCTCCGCATCACAAATGGACTTCAACGGCTACACCTATGTGTCTCAAATTTCAACGCCGCTGACAATCGGGGCTCAAGTATTTGGCCGCTGGAAATGAGGATTTGGCATGAAGATTAAATTAAGCCCTGTTCGGGCCGACACCGCGCCTTTGCAGGCAACTGTTAAGAATGGTGATACCATCGTCATCAACGGCGAGCTGTTCGACTTTTCACCGCTGCAAGACGGGGAGACCCTGCCCATGTCCGCAATAGGTGGCCAATGTCCATTTGCGTCAGATATCGAGCGGGATAAATTTGGTGCGCTGCACTTCACGCTGCGCCTGCCGCACGGAGCTTTTG
>JAGOCY010000170.1 GCA_017998495.1 Corallincola sp. | reverse complement strand
CCAGGCCGCACCACAGGAGCAGAGCATGTTTGATTTTGACTACCAGAACCCCACCCGCATCCTCTTTGGTCGCGGCAAGATCGCCGACATCGACCGCCATATTCCGGCTCAGGCCCGGGTGCTGGTGCTTTACGGCGGTGGCAGTGTCATTGCCAACGGTACCCTGGCCGAAGTGCGCGCCGCCCTCGGCGGCCGGGTGGTGGAGGAGTTTGCCGGCATTGAGGCCAACCCCACCTACGAGACGCTGATGCGCGCCGTGGCCCAGGTCAAGGCGGGTGGGCTCGATTACCTGCTGGCGGTCGGCGGTGGCTCGGTGATCGACGGCACCAAGTTTGTGGCCGCAGCCGCCTGCTATCAGGGCGATGATGCCTGGCAGATCCTTGAGCAGGGCGGTGGCAGCGTGCAGGCAGCACTGCCCTTTGCCAGCGTGCTCACCCTGCCGGCCACCGGCTCGGAGATGAACTGTGGCTCGGTGATCACCCGCCAGTCGACCCACTCCAAGCTGGCCTTTCTCAGTCCGCTCGTCTATCCGCAGTTTTCGGTGCTCGATCCGACCAAGACCTTCAGCCTGCCGGTGCGCCAGATCGCCAATGGCGTGGTCGATGCCTTCGTCCATGTGATGGAGCAGTACCTCACCTATCCGGTGGGCTCCCATGTTCAGGACCGGCTGGCCGAAGGGCTGCTGCATACCCTGATCGATATCGGCCCGCAGGTGCTGGCCAATCCGCAGGATTACGACCTGCGCGCCAGCCTGATGTGGACCGCCACCCTGGCCCTCAATGGCCTGATTGGTGCCGGCGTGCCCCAGGACTGGTCGACCCACATGCTCGGCCATGAGCTGACCGCGCTGTATGACATCGACCATGCCCGCACCCTGGCCATCGTTCTGCCGTCGATGATGAACGAGCGACGCGACGCCAAGCGCGCCAAGCTGCTGCAGTACGCCGAGCGGATCTGGAATCTGCGCGATGGCAGCGAGGACGAGCGCATTGATGGGGCCATTGCCCGCACCCGCGCCTTCTTTGAGTCGGTGGGGATTGCCACTCGCCTGGCCGACTATCAGGTCGGTGCCGATCAGGTAGAGCGGTTGGTGCAGCAGCTGGGCAAGCACGGCATGACGGCCATTGGCGAGGATGGCGGCGTCACCCTTGAGGTCAGCCGTCGTGTCTATGCTGGAGCGCTGTAATTGATGTTCCGTAGTTTTGCCCGGTGGCTGGCATTTGCTGCCGCCCTGATGGCCACTGGCGCCAGCGCCAGCCCTGATTCAACCAAGGAGCAACCGATGAAGATCCTGATGGTGTTGACCTCCCATGATCGCCTGGGCGACAGCGAGCACCCGACCGGCTTCTGGCTGGAGGAGTTCGCCGCTCCTTACTACCGCTTCAAGGATGCGGGGGCCGCGATCACCCTGGCCTCACCCAAAGGGGGCCAGCCGCCGGCGGATCCGCGCAGCCATGACGACAGCGCCCAGACCGAAGCGACCCGGCGCTTTGTCGCAGATGCGGCGGCTAAGGCACAGCTGGCCGCGACCCTGCCGCTGGCCGCCATCAAGGCCGACGATTATGACGCGGTGTTCTACCCCGGCGGTCACGGCCCACTCTGGGATCTGGCCGAGGATCGCCACAGCATCGCCCTGATCGAGCGCTTCTACGCCAGCGGCAAGCCGGTGGCCAGCGTCTGCCATGCACCGGCGGTGCTGCGCCACACCAAAGGCAGTGATGGTCAGCCGCTGGTGGCCGGCAAGCGGGTCACCGGCTTTAGCAACAGCGAGGAGGAGGCGATCGGCCTGACCGCTGTGGTGCCCTTTCTGGTGGAGGAGATGCTCAAGGCCAATGGCGGCCGCTACGAGCGCAGCCCCGACTGGCAGCCCCATGTGGTGACCGACGGTCTGCTGATCACCGGTCAGAATCCGGCGTCGTCCACCGCCACCGCTGATGCCCTGCTGGCCGTACTAGCCAAGTAACAGGTGCGCTTCCGGTGGCCTGGCCCTGTGGTCGGGCCGCCGCAGCGGCATCACGTGACTGCCGCAGTTGCGGTAGCATGAGGCATGGCGGCCTGGCCGGACATGGAGATGAGATGACGCCTGGATGCAGATGGCCACTGCTGGCCACACTGATGCTGGTCAGTGGTTTGCCGCTGGCGGAGCCGGTGGTTGAGGCGGAGACACCGCCGGCGTCCGCTGGCGGCGTAGTCAGTGAGCGTATCGAAGCGGCCAGCAAGGCGGCGGATAACCCCTTTGCCCTGCTGACCTACGAGCCGAACTACCTGATCTACAGCTACGTCAGCCAGATCAACCGGGAGCCTTATCAACGTGCGGGCGAATCCTATGCGGATGAACTCGATTACCACGAGGTCAAGTTCCAGATCAGCTTGGCGGTGCCGTTGTGGCGCGGCATAGCCGGTGACCGATCGGCGCTGATGGGCTCCTATACCCAGCTGTCGCTGTGGCAGCCGGCCAACAAGTCGGTGTCGGCGCCCTTTCGCGAAACCAACTACGAGCCACAGCTGTTTGTCAGTTGGCTGCCCGAGTATGAGCTGTGGGGCTGGCGGCTGGCACTCTTTGATCTGGGCTACAACCACCAGTCCAACGGTAGCAGTGAACCCTTGTCACGCAGCTGGAACCGTCTCTACGCCAATGCGGTGATCGAGCGGGGGAACTGGGCGGTGCAGTTCAAACCCTGGTATCGCCTGCCGGAAGATGCCGAGGATGACGACAATCCGGATCTGGAGGACTACGTTGGCCATGCGCTGCTGCGTGTGGCCTATCGCGGTGGCGATCATGTCTGGTCGGGCCGTGGCCGGTTTAACCCTGGCACTGGCAAAGGCGGGCTGGAGCTGGGCTGGAGTTATCCGCTGTCCGACCGTTTTCGCATCTACGCCCAGCTCTATCAGGGCTATGGTGAATCGCTGGTCGATTACAACCACGAGCAGACCCGCATTGGCATTGGCCTGATGCTCAATGATGTGATCCAGTAGGGTGCTGGCCCGGGGTGGCCGGGCCAGCGGCTGCTCAGTCGGCGCGCGACATATAGCGCTTTTCGGCGGTGTTGATGCGGATCTTCTCGCCGCTGGTGATGTACTCAGGTACCTGCACCACCAGCCCGGTGGCGAAACTGGCCGGCTTGGTGCGGCTGGTGGCGGAGGCCGCTTTCATCGCCGGGGCACATTCGTCGATCACCAGATCCACGGTCGGCGGCAGTTCCAGTGCGGCTGCTTCGCCGTTGATCATCAGCACCTGCAGCCCTTTGATCTCTTCGGTGATGAACAGCAGTTCGTCGGCGATCTCCTCGCGCTTGAACAGGTACTGACTGTAGTCCTCATCGTCCATGAACACGTACTCGTCGCCCTCGACGTAGGAAAAGCTCACCTTGCGCCGCTGCAGTTCGGCGGTGTCGAGCAGATCGTCGCCCTTGAACCGCTCTTCCACCTTGAGGCCGGTGGCCACATCGGTGAAGCGCATCTTGTAGAGGGTGGCGGCGCCGCGGGCACTAGGGTTCTGCACCTCAATGTCGCGCACCAGCAGGATCTTGCCGTTGTAACTGACGGCATCGCCGCGTTTGATCTCGGTAGCTCGGGCCATGACTGAATCACCTGTGACAAAAGTGCGGCGATTCTACCCAAAGGGACAGGCGCTAAACCATGACTCAGCGCTGACTCCAGATCCCTCGCCGCTGCTGGCGGGCGCGTTCCTCAATGGCGGCATAGCAGCTGGCCTGGCGGGTATTGGGGGCGATCACCAGGGTACGGGCGTAGCCGTTTTCCAGCAGCGCCACCGCCACCGGTTCGCCATTGGCGCGCAGCACATGGGCCAGGGTGCGGCCATATTTGTCTTGCCGTTCATTGTCGAAGGCCAGGCCAATGGTGGTACCGGGCGGGATCAGCCGCGCCAGATAATCGCTGGCAACCTTGGCATAGGGCTCGCCCGGCTTGCCGTCTCGGCTACGCTCCGGGGTGTCGATACCGATGATGCGAATGCGCTCGCCGCCATCCACCACCAAGGTATCGCCGTCAATGATGGCGCTGACCTTGGCGTTACGCTCCTGCGGCAACGGGCAGGGCACCGCTTGGGCCAGCAGCGGCAGCAACAGTAGCAACAGTAGCAGGGTGAGCAGTGGACGCATCCAGACGAGTCCGGGTGATCGTCAAGGTGAGGGCAGTTTAGGAGGCCGGGAGGAAACCGCCAAGGTGCAAGCTGTCAGCTATGGGGCGCCTTTAAACAACAAAGGCGCCCTTGCGGGGCGCCTTTGTGGAGCAAGCGGCAGCTGCTTACTTGCTGCCCAGCGCGGCAAAGCGCTTCTTGAACTTGTCGACGCGGCCGCCAACTTCCGACACCTTGGTTTTACCGGTGTAGAACGGGTGGCAGGCAGAACAGACGTCGAGGTTCAGGTTCTTGCCAACAGTAGAGCGGGTCTTGATCACGTTGCCGCACGAACAGGTGGCGGTGATCTCGACGTACTTGGGGTGAATACCTTCTTTCATGGGAATGACCTCAGCTAAGGCCGCATCGCCATCTGACCCGTAGCCAGACACCATGCGTGGATTGAACGTAAATTGGGCAGGGGGCGCATGTTACATCCGCCCCCGGTAGCGATCAAGCGCGATCCTTGACCG
>JAGOCY010000169.1 GCA_017998495.1 Corallincola sp. | reverse complement strand
CAGGCTTAGCGCCACCAGCGGCCCCAGGCTCTCTTCAGCGCCATAGTCCACCAATACGTTGTAACCCTGCAACGCGAGCACCATGCCGATAAACAGGCCGGAAACGACAATGATGGCGACACTCAGCACCCCCACCATATACAGCTGCTTGACCAGCAGCGACCAGTCGCGGCGCAGACGATAGCCACCAAAGATCACCCGCATCAGCAGCGTGCCAGCGCGGCCGGCCTCGGCCAGATGGTTCAGGGTGGTGCGGCCACAGCGGGCCAAAAACTCAACCACGACCACCTCCGAGCTGGGCCAGATCCTCAACAAAAGGGCGGGCCGGATAGTGGAAAGGCACCGGGCCATCAGGCTGACCTAACATGAACTGGCTCACCCGCGGCGAGGTTGAATCACGCAGCTGCTGCGGTTCGCCTTCACCGATGATCTGCTGGTCAGCGATCAGGTAAACATAATCAGCAATGGCCATCACCTCATGGACGTCATGGGAGACCACGATGGAGGTCATACCCAGAGCATCGTTGAGCTCCCGGATCAACTTGGCCAGCACCCCAAGGGTGATCGGATCCTGACCGGTAAAGGGCTCGTCATACATGATCAGTGCCGGGTCCAGAGCCAGGGTGCGGGCCAGCGCTGCACGCCGGGCCATACCGCCCGACAGCTCAGCCGGCATCAGGTCACGGGCGCCGCGCAGCCCTACCGCTTCCAGCTTCATCAGCACCAGCGCCCGCAGCAGTGGTTCGGGCAGGTTGGTATGTTCGCGCAGCGGCAAGGCAACGTTGTCGAAGATGGTCATATCGGTAAACAGGGCGCCGCTCTGAAACAGCATGCCCATCTGCTTGCGTACCTCAAACAGCCGTGAGCGGCTCATCTGACCTACATCTTCACCATTAAAGGCCACGACCCCACGGTCGGCGCGCAGCTGGCCGCCGATCAGGCGCAGCAGTGTGGTCTTGCCAATGCCGCTGGGGCCCATGATCGCCACCACTTTACCGCGAGGGATGGTGAGACTGAGATCGCGAAAGATCAGCCGCTCGCCACGGCGGAAGGTGAGATTGGAGATGGCAACGATCGGATCCTTGGACATGGGCTCCTTGCCAGACATAAAGGGCAGCAACAGCAAATGGAGGGCGATTGTAGCCTTGAGCGGGATGTGGGCTCAATCACAGATCGGCGGCCAGCCGTCGGCATGGTTGGCAACATCGGCGATTGTGCTCACAATGAGCGGCAGCATTACCCCTGTAGCCGCCGCGCTGCCAGCTTGTAGCGATATTTCCATGCACCCACAGACTGTTACAAATGGCTTTCCATACGGCGAAGTCAGCGCCGCCATACTGCAGCTGGCGCAGCATACCCGGCTGCTGATCTGCGATGTCGATGGCGTCTTCTCCGATGGCCGCATCTACCTCGGCAATGATGGCGAAGAGCTCAAGGCCTTTCACACCCGCGATGGCTACGGCGTTAAGGCGCTGCAGGCGACCGGGGTGGCGGTGGCAGTGATCACCGGCCGTGAGTCGCGCATCGTCAGCCAGCGCATGGCGGCTCTTGGTGTCGCCCATGTGCAACAAGGGGTAGATAACAAAGGTGCCGCCCTCGACCTGCTGTTGGCCGCTACCGGCCTTAGTGCTGAGGCGTGCGCCTATATCGGTGACGATCTGATTGACTGGCCGGTGATGGCCCGGGTGGGGCTGGCGGTCAGCGTCGCCGACGGCCACCCGCTGTTGCGCCAGCGCGCGGATTACATTAGTTACAGCCGCGGCGGCTTTGGCGCGGTGCGCGAGATCTGCGATCTGATCATGTTTGCCCAGGGCACCCTGGAGAGCACTGAAGGAAAGAGTATTTGAACCGCGGCCTGCTGTTCGCCCTACTGTTTTTCGCCCTGGCGCTGCTGTTGCTGCACTGGCCTCCGCAGGCACGTCGCGGCAGCAGTGGTGATGCCGCCACGGCGGAGATCCCGGCCTACGCCGCCAGCCAGATCGTGATCCGTCGCTTCGGTGACGATGGCAAACCGCAGCTACGTCTCGATGCCAGCCGGGTGGCCCATTACCGCAGCAATGGCCGCACCCTGCTCGACCAGCCGCGCTTTGCCAGTAGCAGCCCCAATCAGCAGTGGCACGGCCAGGCCGTTGAGGGCGAACTAGTAGGCAATCATCAGTTGCTGCTGAGCAAGGACGTTGTCATTACCGCTCAAGCTGCGCACAATCGCCCGCAAACCACGGTGGAAACCGCCACCCTCGACGTTGATCTGGCCAACAACAGGGCCGTCACCGCCGACGCTGTGACCATTCGCAACAACCAGCTCACCATGCGCGGCACCGGGCTCGACGCCGACCTTAATGCCGAGCGCATCGTGATCCAGCATCAGGTTAGAACCATCTATGATCCTCCGCGCTAACCCCACGGCCCTGCTTCCCCTGCTGCTGGCGCTGGTATCAACGCCGCTGCTGGCGGCCCGCACCGACCTGGACCAACAGATCGTGGTCGACGCCGCCCGTCAGAGCATTGATATCGACAAAGGGGTGGTGCTGTTTGAGGGCAATGTGGTGGTGCGCCAGGGCACCCTGGAGATCCGCGCCGCTACCCTGCGCATTGACCAGAGCCGCGGCAAAGGCAAAGAGGTGCTGATCGCCAGTGGCAAGCCGGTCGAGCTGCGCCAGACGCTGGATGATGGCCAACCGCTGGACGCCAGTGCCGACCAGGTACGTTATGAGCTCGACAGCCGCACCCTGACCCTGTCTGGTAACGCTCAGCTCAAACAGCAGGACAGCATGGTCAAGGGTGACACCATGCGCTACAACCTGGCCGAGGGTCGGCTATCGGCCGAATCGGCCGGTGGCGACGGCAGCAAACGGGTTACGGCGGTGTTTACCCCGCAGCAGCTGGACAAGCTGCGTGATGGCAGCAGCAGCGACCAGCCGCCAGCCACAGACCCAAGTGGTACCCCCGCGGAGCAGCCCAAGCCATGAGTTGTCTCGCCGTTCAACAGCTGGCCAAGAGCTACAAGGGCCGCCAAGTGGTGCGTGATGTGTCGCTGGCGGTCAACACTGGCGAGGTGGTTGGCCTGCTCGGCCCTAATGGCGCAGGCAAGACCACCACCTTCTACATGGTGGTCGGGCTGGTGCCCGCTGACCGTGGCCGGGTGCTGCTTGATGATCAGGATCTGAGCCACGATCCCATGCACCTGCGCGCCCGCAAGGGCCTGGGTTACTTGCCGCAGGAAGCCTCGATCTTTCGCCGCCTGACGGTGGCCGAGAACATCCGCGCGGTGCTGGAACTGCGTCCAGAGCTCAACCGTAACCAACGCGAGGAGCAACTCGAAGCACTGCTCGAAGAGTTCCACATCAGCCATATCCGCGACTCGCTGGGGATGGCCCTGTCGGGGGGAGAACGGCGCCGCGCCGAGATCGCCCGAGCGCTGGCCGCCGAGCCACGCTTTATCCTGCTTGACGAGCCCTTTGCCGGTGTTGACCCCATCTCGGTCAACGATATCAAGAAGATCATCAACCACCTGCGCGACCGCGGCCTGGGGGTGCTGATCACCGACCACAATGTGCGCGAAACTCTGGCGGTCTGCCAGCGCGCCTGCATCGTCAGCCACGGCGAGGTGATCGCCGAAGGTGCGCCAGCCGCCATTCTCGATAACCAGAGGGTGCGCGACGTCTATCTCGGCGAGCAATTCCGGCTATAGTTTCCTTAGGGCAGCTCGGGTACTATCCGGGTAGAGGCCAGCCCCAGGGCCCATACAGATTCCAGGCACAGACCACCGGATGCTCCGATACTTGGCATGAAACCGTCGTTACAACTCCGCATCAGTCAGCAGCTCACCATGACCCCGCAATTGCAGCAGGCGATTCGCCTGTTGCAGCTGTCGACGCTGGAGCTGCAACAGGAGATTCAGGAGGCACTGGACGCCAACCCGTTGCTTGAAGTGGAAGATGAGCCGACTGGCACCCTGCCCGAGCGGCTCAGCAGCGACCATAACGGTAGCAACAGCCTTGGTGACGGTGATGATGTCGGCGGTGACGGCGACTTTGGCGACAGCTACGACCATGACAGCACTCTGGATGCCGGTGAAGCTCTGACCCGCGACCAGCTCAGCGATGAGCTGCCAATGGACATGGGCTGGGACGAGATGATGTCAGCTGCGCCCAAAAGCAGCGGCAATGGCGAAGACATGGATCAGGTCTACCAGGGCGAAACCACCGAAAGCCTGCAGGATTACCTGCTGTGGCAGATGCGCCTAACCCCCTTCAGTGACACTGATCTGGCCATTGCCACCGCCATCATCGATGCCGTCGACGAGTCGGGCTTTCTCACCATCGATGTCGAGGAGATCCTCACCGCCCTCGGTGATGAGCAGATCGAAGCCGACGAAGTGGAAGCGGTGCTCAAGCGCATCCAGCTGTTTGACCCGATCGGCGTGGCTTCGCGTTCGCTGCAGGAGTGCCTACTGGTGCAGCTACGCCAGTTTGCGCCTGATACCCCATACCTGGCCGAAGCGCGCATGGTGCTGGCCGAGCATATCGACCTGCTCGGCAGCCGCGACTACCGCACCCTGATGCGCAAAAGCCGGCTCAATGAAGATGAGCTGCGCGAAGTGCTGCGCCTGGTGC
>JAGOCY010000168.1 GCA_017998495.1 Corallincola sp. | reverse complement strand
AAATACTGCTGCATCGCCAGATGGCTGTAAGAGCCGCGTGGGCCGAGAAAGGCGACGCGGCAGAGATCGCGGGCGTTGTCGGGGTTGATGCGCTGCTGCAGGAACGCCTGCTGATGGAGCACCGAATCCTCGATGACGATATGAAACAGCCGGGTGACGTAGTGCGGTTCCAGCCCCAGTTCGCGGCCGGCGTCGATCAGCCGCAGCAGCAGCGCCTCTTCGCGCTGGCGGTCACGCACCGGGTGGGGATCGCGGATCTTGGAGCGCGCCACCTCGATGCTCAGGTCGCGGCGCTTGGCCAGCAGCGCCAGCAGCTCGCGGTCGAGGGCGGTAATATCGGTGCGGATCTGATCCAGCGGGCGGCAGTCGGTCACGTCTAGCTCTCCGGCAAACGGCCACGGCACGCACTCCGCGCACCGCGCCCGCTACCATGGCGGGGGCGGTCATTGTGGAAAGTCACCGGATCATCGTCAAGGTAAAGGGCAGGCTGTGAATCCGGTTAAGGTTGGAATAAGGGCAGTGGTGGCAAAATCAGCCCCATCACGGCAGGAGGATCTATGGCGAGCGGCAAACTGTGGGATGGCTATGTGCGGATCTTTCACTGGGCCCAGGTCGGGTTGATCCCGGCGCTGTGGTGGACGGCGGAAGAGGGGTTGATGGACTGGCACCGCCTGTGCGCGGTGGTGCTGCTTGGCCTGTGGCTGAGCCGGCTGCTGTGGGGGCTGGTGGGCAGCGACACCGCCCGTTTTAGCCAGTTTGTGCGTGGCCCCAAGGCGGTGCTCGCCTATCTGCGTAGCGGTGTTTCCCCTGCCCCCGGCCATAACCCGGCGGGTGGCTACATGGTGGTGCTCCTGCTGTTAGTGGTGGGGGTGCAGCTGGCTACCGGCCTGTTTTTAGAGGACGAAACCTATTCGGGCAATGACGGGCCGCTCAACGGCTGGGTCAGTGGTGCCACCGCCAGCCTGCTGGCCGAGATCCATGAGATCAACTTCAACATCCTGCTCGGCCTGATTGGCCTGCATATCGCGGCGGTGGTGGTGTATGCCGTGCGCGGCCAGCGGCTGGTACCGCCAATGATCAGCGGTGGTCAGGCCCAAGGAGTCAGGAGTCGCAATGGCCTGTGGCCGCTGCTACTGGCACAGGCGTTGATTGGCGTGATGCTGTGGGGCTGGCAGATCGGCTGGCCGGGCTGAGGCCCGGCCGCTTAGCGTTGATAGCCTTCGTCGATGGTGGTCGGTGAGGCTTCGGCAGCGCTACGTGCCAGCACGTCACAGCGTTCGTTTTCCGGGTGACCGGAGTGGCCCTTGACCCAGCGCCAGTCGATGGCATGGGGTGCCACCGCCTGCTGTAGCCGCTGCCACAGGTCGACGTTTTTGACCGGCTTGCCATCGGCGGTGCGCCAGTTTTTGCGCACCCAGCCCGGCAGCCATTCGGTGATCCCCTGCAGCAGATACTTGCTGTCGGTGTAGAGGGTGACGGCGCAGGGCTCGCGCAGCAGCTCCAGCCCGGTAATGGCTGCCAGCATCTCCATGCGGTTGTTGGTGGTCAGCTGATAGCCGCCCGACAGCTCTTTTTCATGGCGGCCGTAGCGCAGGATGGCGCCGTAGCCGCCGGGACCGGGGTTGCCGAGACAGGCACCGTCGGTGAAAAGCTCCACCTGTTTGCGGCTGTTGTTCACGCTGCTGACCAAGCTGCTACCATGGCTGCCAATTGAGAGCGCGGAGTATAAGTCGATCCGCAGCGGAGAGTGCAACATGGTTGATGTCGGCCGTCAGGTGGTGCTGGATACCGAAACCACCGGTATGAACAAGCTTGGGGTCCACTACGAGGGCCATCGGGTGATCGAGATCGGCTGTTACGAGCTGGTCAACCGCAAGCCCACCGGGCGCCGTTTTCATCAGTACCTTAACCCTGGCCGTCCGGTTGACCCGGAAGCGGTGGCGGTGCATGGCATCACCGACGAGATGCTGGCCGACAAGCCGGCGTTCGCCAGTGTTGCTGACGAGTTCCTCGACTTTATCAGCGGCAGTGAGCTGATCATCCACAACGCCGCGTTCGACGTCGGCTTTCTCGATCAGGAACTGCGCCTGAGCGGCGTCGCCACCACGGTGGCGGAGCTGGCCAAGGTCACCGATACCCTGGTGATGGCGCGCAGCCTCCATCCGGGGCAGAAGAACAACCTCGACGCCCTGTGCAAGCGTTACCACATCGATAACGGCCATCGCACCTTCCACGGCGCCTTGCTCGATGCCGAGATCCTGGCCGATGTTTATCTGGCCATGACCGGCGGCCAGACCACGCTGAATTTGGCCCATGAGGGGGCTGGCAGCGGCAGCGGCGAAGGGCTGGTGCGGCTGGCGACATCACGACCGGCGCTGCGTGTGATCCGCGCCTCGGATGTTGAGCTGGCGGCCCATCAAGAAACCCTGAAAAAGGTCGATAAGAAATCAGGCGGTGCGCTCTGGCACCAGCAGTAAGGGGTCAAGCAATGAGATGGCGCATCTGCGGGGCGGTGGTCGCCTTGCTGCTGACGATGGTGGTGAGCGTTTCGGCCTGGGCCGAGGCCGTCGGCGGGCCACTGCTCAACAACCGTTTCCGCCTCGATCACGGCATTCAAGAGGTGTCGCTGATCATCTATCGCGACCGCGGCAGCGAGGCGTCGATTCTGGTGCAGCCGGATGGCAGCAAGATCTACGTCACCACCGAAGATGAAAATGTCGCCTGGTATGACGATGTCGATTTCGATCTGATCACCATCCGTAAGCCGATGCCCGGCCCGTGGCAGGTGATCGGCAAGGTGGACCCGCGCAACCGCTGGGAGATCCTCTCTGATGTGCAGCTGGTGCTGGATGAAGAGCCGACCCAGCTGTTTGCCCAGGAGCGGGTGAAGATGACGGCGCGCATCGTCAATCGCGGCAAGGTGATCGACCTGGCCCCCTTTCTCAAGGAGCTGAAGCTGGAGGTGTGGATCCGCCGTGCCGGCGCCACCGACAAATATGGCCTTGAGTACAACGCCCTCAAGATTGGCGAGTATCTGGATGATGGCACCGTGCTTGATGAGGTGCCGGGCGATGGGGTGTTTACCGCCAACCTTAATCTGCAGGCCACCCCGGATCAGTATCAGCTGATCTTCCGCGCCTTTAACCCGACCTTTGAACGCACCACCGAAACCTCATTGCGGCTGCTGCCGCTGCCGCTGGCCGCCGAGATCGCCAACGAGCAGGGGCGGGCGGTGGCGGTGACCGTCGATCTCGATCCGGCCTATCTGGTGGCCGATGACATGACGGTGAGTGGCGACATTTTAGTGGCCGATGGCCGTCGTTTACCTTTTGCGGCCCGTGGTGACCGCCAGGGGCGGGCGATCTATCGCTTCGATTACCTGCAGCGCGCCGGTGAGTATGGGGTTGAATGTGTGGTTAACGCCGTGGGCCGTGATGGCAAGCCGCGCGTGTTTGTGCCGCCACCGCTGCGCTTTGCCCTTGAGGCTGCCGCTCCCACACCGCAGGAGAAGTTGCTGGGCGTTGGCGGTAGCTCCCTGCCCAGTCGCGATGAAAACCCGCTGCAGGCGGTGCTGCAGGAGATGCAGGGCAACTTTGAGCGCGAGCTGGATGACCTTAAGGAAGCCCGCAAACCGGTGGAGCCGGCGGTATCGCCGCTGCTGGTGATCTCCGGTTTTGCCCTGCTGCTGGTGCTGACCTTGGTGGCCATCTTTATTGTGCTCAAGGTGCGGGCGCGCAAAGCGTTGGAGAAGTCGCTGACCGAAAAAGCCTTGGCTGAGGCGGCGCGCAAGCAAAAAGAGGAACACGAGTCGATCGACCTCACATTGCCTGAGGGCTGAGCGTGATTTCGCTGTTGACGGCACCGGGGTGAGCCCTTAATATGCGCCCCGCACTGCAGCGGGACGCACAAAGGCCTTGCCCCAAGGTCGCAACTCGTTGAACAGTCTGAGAATGCGGAGCGGTAGTTCAGTCGGTTAGAATACCGGCCTGTCACGCCGGGGGTCGCGGGTTCGAGTCCCGTCCGCTCCGCCAATTTCAGACCAGCAGCAGACCAACGTGGAGCGGTAGTTCAGTCGGTTAGAATACCGGCCTGTCACGCCGGGGGTCGCGGGTTCGAGTCCCGTCCGCTCCGCCATCTGTCTGGTTGCCGGTGTAGAGAGTGAGATACGCGGAGCGGTAGTTCAGTCGGTTAGAATACCGGCCTGTCACGCCGGGGGTCGCGGGTTCGAGTCCCGTCCGCTCCGCCATCTGTCTGCTTGCCGGTGTAGAGAGTGAGATACGCGGAGCGGTAGTTCAGTCGGTTAGAATACCGGCCTGTCACGCCGGGGGTCGCGGGTTCGAGTCCCGTCCGCTCCGCCATTTTCTCCAGGCTCAGTTTCCAGCAAGGTCGCCTTTATGGCGGCTTTTTGCGTTTTGGCCCCGCCAATTTTGCCATCGACCGTTGTTGCAAACTCTTCCCGGTTACCTGCAACTGCGCTTCCGGTATAGTTCGCCCATTGCGCGCCCTTTGTCCGAAAAGTCCGATGACCACAGCCGTTGTTCGTCCCCTCAATTCTCGAGATGTCCGTACCCTGTCGCTGGCCGCACTGGGCGGTGCGCTGGAGTTCTACGACTTTGTGGTTTTTGTC
>JAGOCY010000167.1 GCA_017998495.1 Corallincola sp. | reverse complement strand
GTACGGTGTAACTGTATTGCGCCAGGGTCTCGGCCCTGAGCGCTGGATCGGCCGCCAGCAGCAGATGGCCCGCCACATACCAGCCGGGGCGGGTCAACAGTGCCGCTTCTCGTTCCAGCAGGCTCAGCCGGCTCACCAATGTCTGTAGCGAGCGGGCATCAGACTGAAACACCGGATCGTCGCTCTGCTGGTAGTGACTAATCAGCGCCTGCAGATCGCCGCCGAAATGGTCAGCCGCGGTCGCGCGAAAGCCGGCAATGGCGGTCTGGGCTTCACGCAGATGGGCATCCACCCGCTTGCCATACTGGTCAATCAACCCCGGGATCTGCACCCCAGCCAACAGGCCACAGGCAAACAGCAGCAGTCGCAGGTAACTTCTGAGCACGGCTCTACTCCAAGGGCGGCGATCCCGCTGAGAATAGTAGCTATTGCCCCCTGCCCCAACAGCTGATCGCCAATTAGACTGGGCCGGTCACATTCAGCCGGTCCGCCCATGAGCCTTACCGCCAGCCTGCATCTGCGCCCAGCCACAGTCGCCGATCTGGCCCGCATCAGCCACTGGTTCACCAGTGCCGAGGCGGTGCGCGACTGGGGCGGGCCGTTACCGCGCTTTCCGCTGGATCTGGATCAGCTGATCGAGGATATCGATTTTTTGGCCCAACCGGCCTTTGCCCTGTGTGGCGATGGTCAGCTGCTCGCCTTCGGCCAGATCCGGCCGCGCGCCGATTACCACCATCTGGCCCGCCTGGTGGTTGCTCCTGAGCTGCGGGGCCAGGGCCATGGCAGCCGGCTAGTGCAGGCGCTGATCGCGCGCTACCCCAAAGCCAACGGCTTCTCGCTCTACGTCTACCGCCACAATCAGCCAGCACTGCGCTGTTATCAGCGGCTTGGTTTTGCCGAGGCGCGCGACCCTGAACCCGGCCCGCCGGGTGGCGACTGCCTGTTTATGGTGCGACCACGCTAAGCCGTCGGCGACACCGAGGTCGCCACACAATTGCTATCGCCCCCACCCTTTTTGGCCTGGTACATCGCCTGATCGGCGCGGTGCACCAGCTCGTTGGCATTGTGGCCATGGTCTGGGTAAAGGCTGATGCCAACGCTGGCCGCTAACCGTACCGAGCGCCCATTGCCCAGCGCCATCGGCTCGGCCAACCGCTGACGGATCTGCGCCACCACCCGTTGCGCGCTGTCGGCGCTGTCGACCCCCTCAATCAGGATCACAAACTCATCGCCGGCCAGCCGCGCCACCAGATCGCTCTCACGTACCGCTGCCTGCAACTGCAGGGCAACCTGCATCAGCACCTGGTCGCCCGCGCTGTGGCCGTGGTTGTCGTTGATCTGTTTGAAGCCATCGAGATCGATAAACAGCAGTGCCAAGCCGCGCTGATGGCGCCGGGCACGGGCCAGTGCAGGCTCAAGCTGTTCAAAAAACAGCCGGCGGTTGGCCAGGCCGGTTAGTGGATCATGCAGCACCTGATGCTGCAGCTGGCGGCGCTGACTCTCCAGCTCCTGCAGATAAGCGCTGATCTGCTGCTGCATGGCAGCAAAGCTGCGCCCAAGCTCGCCCAGCTCATCGCGGCGGGCCACGGGCAGCTGGCCCATCTGCCGTTGTGCGGCAAACTTACCAGCAGCCACCACCATCTGTTTCAACGGCCGGGTCATGGCCCGCGCCAGCAGCAATGCCACCACCAGCGCCGCCACACTGAAGCCAAGCACAAAGCGGATCAGAATCTGCCCGAGCTGCTGGGATGAAGCGAGAATGGCGGCTCGCGGTTGCGACAGCCCCAACATCCAGCGACGCGCGGGCTGCGGCTGGTTGAGCGCCACCGCGACAAAGGTGGTCACCCGGTCACGCGCTTCGCTGTTATCCACCAGCTGGTCCAGCTGGCCGTTAATCAATGCCGCCGCCGCGGGCAGGTCCTGCTGCAGTGTGAAGCGGCGCCCCCGCTCGAAGCCAAAGGTCTGCTGCGGATCGGGATGGATCACATAATCGCCTTTGGCGTTAGTCAGGTAGAGGTGGTAACCGGCAGGCAGATCTTTGCCCATCAAGGCAAACAGCCCCTGCAGATCGAGATTGACCACAACCACGCCAGCGGTACGCCCGTCAGCCACCACGGGCGTCGCCAGGATCAGGGTCGGCTTGCCAAAACCGGCATGGGCCCCATCCTCGCGGTTAATGCCGATGGGCGACAGAAATAGCTGGCGCGCCCCCAGTGCCAGCGTTTCATATACATAGGGCAGATGCCCCTTCTCCTGCAGCTCATCGCCCTGAACCCAGACCAGCCCCAGACCGTCACGATCGACCCGCACCCGTTCGATGCCGAAGTCATCGGCATCGATCAGCCGCATCTGGAAGAACTCCGGGTTCTCATTGAGCGAGGCGGCAAAGACATCCGCGACCCGGGCCGTAGCCTGCGCCCGCAGCAGCGCATCAGGCTCCACCAGTGCCTGATGGATCGACGTGGCCGCCGCCATCAGCCGCACATCTCGGGCCACTTTGTCGAGGCTGATCAGCAGCCGCCGCCCCAGCACCTGGGTGGCTGTCAGCTGATCACGCTCAGCCGCGGCCAGCAGCTGGTCGCGGCTGTTGTCATAGGCGTAGTAGCCGGTGATACCGCTGGCCAGCAAGGCAAACAGCGCCAGCACCAAGCCAAACTTGATGGCGATGGTCATCCCTTTCATGGGCCAAAACGCTCTGGCCGGTCCCCCGCAACCACCCGTTGCCACAAAGCCGAACGGCGATCCGGATCTTCCACCTGGCGTAGCCAGATGATGCGATCGCGGTCGCGGGCATTGGGGTTGGCGCTGATGGTATTGGCCAGCCCCTGACGCTCAGTCAGCGCACCGCTGACCTCAGGCTCCAGGCTGTAGTTGATCCAGGCCTCCGCCAGTACCTGATCACGCCGGCCCACCGACACCGCCCAGCAATCGAGCCAAGCCAGCGCCCCTTCATCCGGGATCACATAACCGGCATCGACGCCGGCATCACGCAGCGCCTTGAGCTGCTGGGTGCCAAAGTTGCCAAACATCAGCAGCGCCCTGCGCTCGCGAAACAGGGTCGTCGCCTGTTCCGGGGTGCTGTAGAGGGTCAATAGATTGCGCCGCAGCGCCACCAGCTGACGGGCCAGCGGATTGAACTGGTCGGCGGCAATGGCAAAGGGCTGCTGGCCGGCGCTCAGCGCCGCCAGCGAAAAAGCGTGAGAGCCGCCGTCATACATCAGCACCTTGCCGCGATACTGCGGCTGCCACAGCGCCAGCCACGAGCGGGGGGGCTGGGCAAAGTGGCGGCGGTCGTAGATCAGCCCCATCTCGGAATAGGTATAGGGCACCGCATAGACCACTCCGGCGCTGCTGACACCGGCCAGATCCGGCTCGCGAAAGCGCGCCAGCTGCTTGCTGCGGTTGGGAATATTGGCAAGATCCAAAGGCGCCACTAGCCCGGCGGCAATGTAGCGCTGCAACTCAGCCGTGTTGGCGGCAAACAGGTCGTAGTCAGCCCCTTGGTTGGTGCTGAGCTTGTGCCACAGCACCTCGTCAGAACTGACCAGGGTGACCTCGACCTTGACCTGATAGCGCTGTTCAAACGCAGCGACCAGATCAGCATCGGCATAGCCGGGCCAGGCCAACATCCGCAGCGTGGCGGGGGGCGCCGCCAGCAACGGGCTGGCAATCAGCGCCAGCAACAGACAGCAGATCCATTGACGCACGGCAACCACGCTTCCAGATGCGGGAGAACAACATCAGGAGTGTACGAGAATCTCCACCCGCTGCACGCGCCAATCGAGAAAACCGGGGCTAACTCCCGCTTCCTGCGGCAGCGCCCGGCGCTGTTAGCCGGCGCGGCTGGCCACCGCCTGCGGCGCCTCGGCCAGCGCATTGAGCAGCGCCTGCACCACTGCGCCGGTGGTGTCCGGGCCGATGGCCACACCGCCGCAGGGGCGGCCAGCCACCTGCAGCTGCAGGCAGGCCATGGCCCGCGCCTGGGTGCCTTCACCCAAGGCAAATTCGTCGTAGCTGCTGACGCTGATGGCCACCCCAAAATGCTGGGCCAGGGCGTTGACCAGCGCCTCAACCGCCCCCTGACCCTGACCGCGCACCACCCGCGTCGGTTGGTCGCCGAAGCTGAGCCGCGCTTCTACGCCGGCCTCGCTGCGGTGCAGGTCATAGGTGTGCAGCTGCCAGGCTGGGGTCACCTGCAAATAGTGGCGATCAAACAGGCGGTGGATGGTCAGCGAGTCGATCTCGCCACCGCTGGCTTCGGCCTCGGCCTGCACCTGACGGGCAAAGGCCACCTGCAGCCAGCGCGGCAGGCTGATGCCGAAATCGCGCTCCAGCACATAGGTCACCCCGCCTTTGCCCGACTGGCTGTTAATGCGCACCACCGCATCGTAGCGGCGCCCCAGATCGGCCGGATCGATCGGCAAGTAAGCCACCTGCCATGGCTCGTCGGCCTGCTGGCGGGCCAGACACTTGCGGATCGCATCCTGATGGCTGCCGGAAAAGGCGGTGAACACCAGCTCACCGGCATAAGGGTGGCGCGGATGGGTCTGGATCGCGGTGCAGCTCTCAACGGTGTCGACGATCTCGGCCATGGCCGACAGATCGAGCGCCGGATCTATCCCCTGGCTGTAGA